>JAKONL010000419.1 GCA_022701965.1 Burkholderiaceae bacterium
AAGGTGATGAGTTCCGAGCCGTAGTAGGTGACGTTGCTGAAGGTGATGAGGCTCTCGTGGCGGCTGCGGTAGTGCCATTTCAGGCTCAGCCGGTTCATGCCGGCACCCAGGCATTCGTCGAGGATGCTTTCGAGGTCCTCGACCTGCTCGAAGCCGCCGTCGCCGGCACTGGACGACTCGCCGTCCTCGGGGTCGACGGCACGGTTGAAGAAGTTGGTCGGCGGCAGCTGCTTCGGGTCGCCGACCACGGCCAGCTGCCGGCCGCGCGCGATCACGCCCACCGCGTCCCAGACCGGAATCTGCGAGGCCTCGTCGAACACCACCAGGTCGAACGGCGCGTAGCCCGCGTCCAGGTACTGCGAGACCGACAGCGGCGACATCAGCAGGCAGGGCTTGAGCCGCGGCAGCAGCGTCGGCAGCGAGCGCACCAGCTGGCGCACCGGCATGTGGCCGCGCTGCTTCTGGCGCTCGCGCCGCAGCCGGCCGAGTTCGCTGTCGGCGCTCGCGGCCGCTTCCGACGCGGCGGGAATGCGCCCGGCGAGCGTCGCGGCGAGATAGCGTTCGGTCAGCTTCTGGAAGCGCTGGTCGGCGGCCTTGAACTCGCGGATCTTGCGTTCGTGGTCGGCGCTCGAGAAGCCGCGCAGCACCGGGTCAGCGTCGATGCTGCGCTTGGCCCACCACTGGCGGTAGCCGAACTCGAACTGCGCCTCGACCTCGCCGAGCGGCATCGAGCCGGCCTCGACCGCCGATACCAGTCCCTGCAGGCCCTGCGCCACCGCGAGCTCGCGCACCTTGCGCCAGCCGCACCACGGCTGCAGCGCGGGCTTCGCGCCCATCCAGGCGGCGAGCGTGCCCTGGATGCGCGTCAGCGCCGCGTCGTCGTGCGACGCGCCCTGCAGCGGCGCGACGGGTCGCGCCAGACCGTCGACGACGGCCAGCGCCTGCAGCACGTCGCGCCATCCGTCGCGCAACGCCAGCAGCGCCCGGCCGGCGGAACCGGCGGGTGCGAGCGCGGCACGGTTCTCGCCCACCAGCGGCTGCAGGCGCGCTCGCAATGCGGCGCCCGCCTGCGCGGCATCGCTGCCCGCGACAGCGTCCGCGTACCGCGCGAGGACGTCCGAGAACCGCGCGGCCCACGCCTCGTGTTCCAGCATCGCCGTCCAGTCGGTGTCGAGTCCGGCGAAGCGGTCTTCGAGCAGCACCTGCGCCTCCGGTTCGGCCGCGCTCAGGGCCTTGTCGGCCGCATTGACCTCGGCCAGCGGCGCGAGCACCTGCCGGAGCTGCTCCGGCGTCGGCCGCCGGCCGTCGTCGCGGAAGCCGCTCAGGCGGCCGCTCACCGTGCGCTTGTCCAGCGCCGACTTCGGCCACCACGTCGCATTGGCGGCCGACCATTCGGCCAGCAGCGCCGTGGCGTCGAGCCGCGCGAGCTGCGGTGTCCAGCCCGTGCCCAGCTTGAGCCACGCGACGTTGCGCGCCGTGCCGTGCCTCGCGAGCGACAGCACCCGCGCCCGGGCGACCGGGTCGTGCGCCTGCCGCGCGAGTCCCTGCGGCACACGGGGCGCGCCGAGCAGCACGTCGGCGAGTTCGTCGAGCAGGCCGAAGGCGTCCATGCTCGCGCCTTCCTCGCCGATGCCGACCTGGGCCGCGAGCGACGCGACCCGGGCGCGGAAAGCGGCAATGGCGAGGTCGAGCGCCTGCACGGCGGCCAGCAGGTCGTCGCTCCAGGCCGTCGACCAGCCGGTGTGGCCGACGAGCGCGAGCGGGTGCGTCCGCAGGTCGCCGATCGCCCCGGCGAAAGCCTGGATGCGCCGCGTGGTCTCGCGCAGCGTGTCGAGCTGCGCGCGGTCGTGCGCGAGCGGATCCGTCCAGGGCATCGGCGCGGCCGGCCGGCCGTCCTGGCCGATGCAGGTGCCGATGGCCTCGAACACCGTCAAGCCGTTCGGATAGGGGCGGTGCAGCGAGTCGACCAGCCCGTTGAGCTCCTGGCGCAGCACGGCCAGCAGCTCGGCCTCGCGGTTCCAGTCCTCGGCGGTACGCGTGCCGGCCATGTCGAGCGAGCTCGCGAGTTGCTGCAATACCTCGCTCTTCTTCGACTTCGACGAATGCAGTTCGAGGCAGAACGGCCCGAGCCCGATGTCGACGAGCCGCCGGTGCACCACCGACAGCGCGGCCATCTTCTCCGACACGAACAGCACCGTCATGCCCTTGCCCAGGCAGTGCGCGATCAGGTTGGTGATGGTCTGGCTCTTGCCGGTGCCGGGCGGGCCTTCGAGCACCAGGTCGCGCCCCGCGTCGACGGCGCAGATCGCCTTGAGCTGCGACGAGTCGGCCAGGAGCGGCGCGAGGATGTCCTGCGGCCGGTAGGCGTCGTCGAGCCGGTCGAACTTGCCCGGCGTGTCTTCGCGCGCGAACGCCTGCCCGGGGTTCTCGATCAGGTGCCGCACCACGCGGTTGGCCTTGAGCTCCTCGGTGCGGTCCTGCAGGTCCTTCCACATCAGGTACTTGGTGAACGAGAAGATGCCCAGGTTGGCCTGTTCCAGCACCTCCCATTTCGGGATCTCGGCGACCGCCAGCCGGAAGGCCTGCAGCACGCGGGCGACGTCGACGCCCTTCTGGTCGAGCGGAATCGCATCCAGGCCCGGCACGCGCAGCTCGAAGTTCGTCCGCAGCATCTGCAGCAGCGTGGGATTGACGATGGCCTCGTCGTCGTGCCGCGAAAGCCTGAAGCCCGAGCGTACCGACTGGCGCTGCAGCGTGACCGGTATCAGCAGGATCGGCGCGCCGTGCACGGCCTGTGCGTCGTCGGCCTCGGCCCACTGCAGCAGGCCGAGCGCGAGGTAGAGCGTGTTGGCGCCGCCCTCCTCCAGCCCGATGCGGGCGGCGGTGTGGACCGCCAGCAGGTTGGCGTCGAGCGCGTCCGGCGCGACCCGCGCCAGCAGCTCGCGGCTGCCGAGCGCCTCGGCCGCCATGTCGTCGAGCGGACTGCGGCCGGCGCCGCGGCTCGCATGCACCTGCGCCGCGCGCGGATCGACACCTTCCATCAGCGTCGGAAGCGGCCGCAGCTTGAAATCCCCGCCGTCGGACAGCGCGTCTTCCAGCGCGGCCAGGTCCGGCGCCACCAGCTGGAGCGACGCCTTGGTGGGCTTGAAATTGAGCAGCCGGTTGCGCAGCGTCAGGTCGAGCAGGCGCGACTTCCACTTCACGAGCCGGCCGTCGGGCGTGTCCGCTCCGGACAGGTCCGCCGCCTCCAGTGCCTCGACGTCGAGCGCCGGCAGCAGCGGCATCGGCTCGATGACGGCCGGTGCCGGTTGGCCGTCGACGCCCGGCCCCTCGCCGTCGCGAGGCGCCACGATGCGCGAGGGCAACGGCTTGATCTGCAGTTCGCGCGCGCGGCGGATGTCGATCGCATAGCGGAACGTGCCCTCCTCCCGCAGGTGGCCGAGTCCCTGCTCCATCGCCACGCGCAGCGACGGCCGCAGGCTGTGGTGGTGCGCCACGCCGGTGGTCTCGAAGACCAGCAGCTCGCCGCTGTCGACCCGCTTGCGCACGGCCTGCACGTCGTCGGTCAGCGGATCGGGAAAGCAGGTGGCGTGAAGCCAGACGCCGACCCAGGCGTGGCCTTCCTTCAACAGCACCACGGGGCGCAGTCCGGCCTGCTCGAAGGCCGAGGCGAACAGCATCGCCAGATCCAGGCAGGTCGCGACGCGGTGCGCGAGAACGCGGTCGGGCGTGCGAATCTTCTGGCCGTCGTCGCCGAACGACGCGGGCGGTTCGGCGTACTGCAGGTCCTCGGCAGCGACGGTGCCGTAGATCGCCGAGACCTGCTTCCAGACGGTGTCGCGGCTCTTGGCCTGATAGCCGCTCATCGACAGCTCGGCATGCGCCGAACGTAGCAGCGCCGAGGCCTTGCCCATCAGCATGTCGACGGCCGGGTTGTTGGGCATGCAGAACGCCGCGAGCAGTTCGGGCAGGGCCCGCGTGCCGGCCCACTGGTCGTAGGCGAGCACTTC
>JAKONL010000471.1 GCA_022701965.1 Burkholderiaceae bacterium
GAGGTCTGGAAGATGCTCGGCGCGGTCAAGACCGAATTCGAGCGCTTCGGCGAATGGGTCGCCCGCATCAAGGAACAGGTCGCCAAGGCCTCCGACACGCTGGACAAGGCCGATACCCGCGCGCGGCAGATGCGCCGGGCGCTCAAGGGCGTGGAGGCGCTGCCCGAACTGCAGGCGCAGGCGCTGCTGCCGGCGGTCACGGACCCGACGGACATCGAGGAAGACGGCACCCGTTGACCCGCCCCACGCGTACCGACGACCGCGGCATCCCGGCATGAAGGGCGCGGAACTGCTCAGGCTGATCGGCGCGCAGGTCTTCCTGCACGCCACCATGGCGGGCATGCGGCTGGCGACGCCGCTGCTGGCCCTGCAGCAGGGCTACAGCGCCGCGGCCGTCGGCGTGCTGATCTCGCTGTTCGCGCTCAGCCAGGTGTTTCTCGCGTTGCCGGCCGGACGGTTCGCCGACCGGCACGGACTGCGGCGGCCGATGACGCTGTCGGTCGCCGCCGCATCGGGCGGCGCCGCGCTGGCGCTGGTCTTCCCGTACTTCCCGGTGATGTGCCTCGCCGCGTTGATGACCGGTGCGGCCACCGGCGTGACAGTGATCTCGCTGCAGCGCCACGTCGGGCGCGCGGCCGCGAACCCGGTCGAGCTCAAACGCATGTTCAGCTGGCTGGCGATCGCCCCGGCGGCCGCCAATTTCCTCGGGCCGTTCGCCGCCGGACTGCTGATCGACCACGCGGGCCGGGTGCCCGCCGACCTCCCGTCCTTCCGGATCACGTTCGCGGCGATGGCGCTGGCGCCCGTGCTCAGCCTGTTCATGGTGCGTTCGGCGAAGGACGAGGGCCACGTGCCGCCGCCGACCGGTGCCGGGCGCACGTCGGCCTGGCACCTGCTGCGCGAACCGATGTTCCGCCGCCTCCTGTTCGTCAACTGGCTGCAGTCGTCGAGCTGGGACGTGCATGCCTTCGTGCTGCCGATCCTCGGGCACGAGCGCGGCCTGGGCGCCTCGGTCATCGGTTCGATCCTCGGCGGCTTCGCCATCGCCGCCGCCGTGATCCGCGTGGTGCTGCCGCTGATCGCGGCGCGGGCCTCGGAGCGCAACGTGATCCTGGTCTCGACCGTCGTGACGGCCGCGATGTTCTGCGTCTACCCGCTGCTGTACTCGGCCTGGACCATGGCGATCTGCTCGGTCGTGCTCGGCTTCTCGCTCGGCGCCGTGCAGCCGATGGTGATGAGCATGCTGCACCAGATCACGCCGCATGACCGCCACGGCGAGGCGCTGGGGCTGCGTCTGATGGTCATCAACGCGTCGAGCGTCGCGATGCCGATGCTGTTCGGCTCGATCGGCGCGGTGATCGGCATCGGCGGCGTGTTCTGGGTCGTGGGTGGCGTGATCGCGGCGGGTTCGCACGGCATCCTGGGACTGAAGATCAGGCCGCCGGGGCGACGGTGAGCGTCGACCCGCTCAGAGCTTGTAGAAGCGCTTGATCGCGGCCCAGGCGTCGTCGGGCGCGTCGACGTACTCGAACATCTTCACATCGTCGGGCGAGATAACGCCCTCGTCGACCAGGAAGTCGAAGTCGATCAGCCGCTTCCAGTACTCGGAGCCGAACAGCACGATCGGCACCGGCTTGGCCTTGCGCGTCTGCACCAGCGTGACCACCTCGAACAGCTCGTCGAGCGTGCCGAAGCCGCCGGGGAACGCCAGCAGCGCCTTCGCCCGCATCATGAAATGCATCTTGCGGATCGCGAAGTAGTGGAACTTGAAGCTCAGGTCGGGCGTGACGTAGGGGTTGGCTTCCTCTTCCATCGGCAGCGCGATGGCCAGGCCGATGTTGAGGCCGCCGCCCTCGTGCGAGCCCCGGTTGGCCGCCTGCATGATGCCCGGGCCGCCGCCGGTGCAGATGAACAGCTTGTCCTTGTCTTCCTTGCCGGCGCTGTACTGCGCGACCAGCTTGCCGAAGGCGCGCGCCTCCTCGTAGTAGCGCGAATTGCGTCCGAGCTTGCGCCAGCGCGCCGCCGCCGTGGCGTCGCCGGCAGCCTCGGCATTGGCGATCAGAGCGGCGGATTCCTCCTCGCTGCGAAAGCGCGCGCTGCCGAAGACGACGACCGTGTTCTCGATGCCGTGCTCGCGCATCTGCAGGTCGGGCTTCATCAGTTCGAGCTGCATGCGGATGCCGCGCGTCTCGCGGCGCAGCAGGAACTCCGGATCGGCGAAGGCCAGCCGGGCCGGATCGCGGTCGAGCGGCAGGCCTTCGTCGGCATGCGACTGCAGCGTGGCCCAGGCGTCGGCGAGGCGTTTGTCGTGAAGGTCGTGGGTCTTGTCGGTCATTGAAGCTCCATGAAAAAAGGCTCCGCGAGGAGCCTTTCGAATCTTGCCGTGCGCTCAGACGCGCTTGCGGTATTCGCCCGTGCGCGTGTCGATCTCGATGCGGTCGCCCTGGGCGACGAACAGCGGCACCGGCACTTCGAAACCGGTGGAGATCTTGGCCGGCTTGAGCACCTTGCCCGACGTGTCGCCCTTGACGGCCGGCTCGGTCCAGGTGATCTCGCGCTCGACGCTGGTCGGCAGTTCGACCGAGATCGCCTTGCCGTCATAGAACACCACTTCGACCGGCATGCCGTCCTCGAGGTAGTTGAGCGAGTCGCCCATGTTCTCGGCCTCGACCTCGTACTGGTTGTATTCCTCGTCCATGCAGACGTAGAGCGGGTCGGCGAAGTAGGAGTAGGTGCAGTCCTTCTTCTCGAGCACGATCTGGTCGATCTTGTCGTCGGCCTTGAAGACCACTTCGGTGTTGAAGTTGGCCACCAGGCTCTTGAGCTTCATGCGCACGGTGGCGGAATTGCGGCCGCCGCGGCTGTATTCGGTCTTGAGGACGACCATCGGGTCCTTGCCGTGCATGATGACGTTGCCGGCGCGGATTTCTTGAGCGATTTTCATAGGTTGTCTGGCTGGTTGGCCGCAGGTTGCGGCGTGCCCTGCGGCCATCACGGCGCCTGAATGACCTCAGGCCGAACAGCGGGCAGCAGATTTTGGAGAGCCGCCGATTTTAGCGGTTTTCCTAGAATCGGCGAATTTGCGAAAGATTGCATCGATGCAGAACGACACCCTGAAAGCCATCTCGTCCGCCATCGTCGCGGCGCGGCGCACCGGCATTCCCGCCGACGAGGCCCCCTGGGCCGCGGCGCAGCTCACGCCGGAGGAGATCTACGGGCTGCACGACGCGATCGCCGCCGAGCTCGGCTGGGTCGACGCTCCCGGCGCGCCGACCTTCTGGAAGGGCGGCGGCCCCTCGGTCGACTCGATCGCCGCGTTCGCCAGGCTGCCGGCGCCCTGGGTGCAGCCGTCGCCCGGCCGCCTCGAGGTCAAGGATTTCCATCGCCTCGGCATCGAGATCGAGGTCGCGTTCCGGCTGGCGCGAGACGTGTCGGCCGTGGATCTCGCC
>JAKONL010000516.1 GCA_022701965.1 Burkholderiaceae bacterium
AACTGCACCGTCCAGAAGCGTCGCCACGGGCGTGCGCCGTCGATGGCGGCGGCCTCGATGAGCGACCTCGGGATCGACTGCAGGCCGGCGAGGAAGAACAGGAAGTTGTAGGAGATCTGCTTCCAGACCGACGCCATCACGATCAGCGTCATCGCGTGGCCGGAGTTCAGCAGGTGGTTCCAGTCGATGCCGACCTTGCCGAGCGCATAGGCCACGACGCCCAGCGACGGCGAGAACATGAAGACCCACAGCACGGCGGCTACTGCCGGCGCCACCGCGTACGGCAGGATCAGCATCGTCTTGTAGAACGTGCCGCCGCGCACGATGCGGTCGGCGAACACCGCCAGCGCCAGCGACAGGCTGATGCCGATGCCCGCCACCAGCACCGAGAACAGCGCGGTGGTCTTGAACGATTCGACGTAGCTGGCGTCGTCGAAGAGCTGGCGGAAGTTGTCGAAGCCGACGAACTCGACCGAGGTACCGAACGGGTCCTGCTGCTGCAGCGACTGCAGCAGCGCCTGGCCGGCGGGCCAGAAGAAGAAGATCAGGATGACCGCCATCTGCGGCGCGAGCAGCAGCCACGGCAACCAGCCGGAGCGGAAGAAGACACGTTTTTCCATGGAGCCCCTGAATTGAGAAACCCGCCGGTTCCTGGTGGAATGCGGCGGGTCGCGAGTCTAACGTCGGGGGAAACAATTCTTGCGAATCGTGTTCAGCCCTTGTTCGCCTTCTGGAAACGCTCGAGCTGCTCGTTGCCGCGCTTGACGATCGAATCCAGCGCTTCCTTGGGCGACTTCTTGCCGCCCCAGACCTGCTCGAGCTCCTCGTCCTCGATCGCGCGGATCTGCACGTAGTTGCCCAGGCGGATGCCGCGGCTCTTGTCGGTGACCTTGCGGATCATCTGCGTCACGGCCACGTCGGTGCCCGGGTTCTGCTTGTAGAAGCCGGAGTCCTCGGTCAGCTTGTAGGCAGCGGTGGTGACCGGCAGGTAGCCGGTGCGCTTGTGGCTCGCCGACTGCACTTCGGGCGTCGAGATGAAGCTGAAGAACTTGGCCACGCCCTTGTATTCGGCCGGCTTCTTGCCCGACATGACCCACAGGCTCGCGCCGCCGATGACCGTGTTCTGCGGTGCGCCGGCGACATCCTGGTAGTAGGGCAGCGGTGCGAGGCCGTAGGCGAACTTGGCGTTCTTCGCGACGTTGCCGTAGAAGCCCGAGGAGGTGTTGATCATGGCGCACTCGCCCGAGACGAACGATGCCTCGGGCACGTTGCCGCGGCCCTTGTAGACGAACAGGCCCTGCTTGGCCATGTTCGAGAGGTTCTCGATGTGGCGCACGTGCAGCGGCGAGTCGACCTTCATGCGGGCGTCGAGGCCGGCCAGGCCGTTGCTCTTGGTCGCGAATTCGACGTTGTGCCAGGACGAGAAGCTCTCCAGCTGCGTCCAGCCCTGCCAGGCCGTCGTGAACGGGCACTTGTGGCCGGCGGCCTTGAGCTTGGCGGCGGCGGAGACCACCTCGGGCCAGGTCGCGGGCGCCTTGTCGGTCGGCAGGCCGGCGGCCTTGAAGGCGTCCTTGTTGAAATAGAAGATGGTGGTCGAGCTGTTGAACGGGAAGCTCAGCATCTGGCCGTTCGGCGCGGTGTAGTAGCCGGCGACCGCGGAGATGTACGCGCCCGGATCGAACTTCTCGCCCGCGTCCTTCATCACCTGCGCGACCGGCACGATCGCGCCCTTGCTCGCCTGCATGGTGGCGGTGCCGACCTCGAAGACCTGCAGGATGTGCGGCGCGTTGCCGGCGCGGAAGGCGGCGATCGAAGCCGTCATCGACTCGTCGTAGGTGCCCTTGAAGGTCGGGACGATCTTGTAGTCCTTCTGGCTCTCGTTGAACTGCTTGGCCAGGTCGTTGACCCATTCGCCGTTGACGGCGGTCATCGAATGCCACCACTGGATCTCGGTCTGCGCCTGCGCAGTGTTGGACAGTGCCGCGGCCGCGAGTGCCGAGGCCAGGGCGAGTTGCTTGAATCGCATGAAGACTCCAGGGAAGGGAAGGGGGAAGACGAAAGCGCGGATGGTAGGTCGTGCGGGTGACACGACGGTGTCATGTTCTCTCACGCGCCGTCGCGCCGGACCAAGCGGGGAAACCCTTTCGCCGGTACGTGCGTGGCCGTGGGAGGGCGCCTGCGGGCGGGGCGATGCTAGCATCGCGGCCCTTCATTTCCAGGGTCGGCCGATCCCCATGACCAAGACCACTTCACTCGACAAGAGCAAGATCAAGTTCCTCTTGCTCGAAGGCATCCACGCCTCGGCCATCGAGATCATCCGCGGCGCCGGCTACACCCAGATCGAGACCCTGCCCAAGGCGCTGCAGGGCGAGGAACTGAAGGCGAAGCTCGCCGACGTCCACTTCCTCGGCATCCGCTCGCAGAGCCAGCTGACGGCCGACGTGCTGGCCGCGGCGCCCAAGCTGGTCGCCGTCGGCTGCTTCTGCATCGGCACCAACCAGGTCGATCTCGATGCCGCCCGCGAGCGCGGCGTGGCCGTCTTCAACGCGCCGTATTCGAACACCCGCTCGGTGGCCGAACTGGTGCTGGCCGAGGCGATCCTGCTGCTGCGCGGCGTGCCCGAGAAGAACGCGCTCGCGCACCGCGGCGGCTGGCTCAAGTCGGCCGTGAATTCGCACGAGGTCCGCGGCAAGACGCTGGGCATCGTCGGGTACGGCTCGATCGGCACGCAGCTGTCGGTGCTGGCCGAGGGCCTGGGCATGCACGTCGCGT
>JAKONL010000532.1 GCA_022701965.1 Burkholderiaceae bacterium
CGGCTCGGCGCTCGACAGATCGACGCCGGCGATCCCGATTTGGGAGAATCCGAATTCCCGGGCCAAGGCCTGAATCCGAACGACGAGTTGATGGCTGCCGATCACCTGCCGATTGTAGAAACCGCGACACCGCGCGACACGCCGTCGCGAACGACCTGGCACGACGAAGCCGAGACCGAGGCCTTCGCCCGCGCGATCGCCGCGTCGCCGTCGGTACGCGACGCCTTCATTGCGCTGCACGGCGACCTGGGCGCGGGCAAGACCACGTTCGTGCGCCACCTCCTGCATGCGCTCGGTGTGCGGGGCCGGATCAAGAGCCCCACCTATGCCGTGGTCGAGCCGCACGAAGCGGCCGGCGGCCTGGCCGTCTTCCATTTCGACTTCTACCGTTTCAGCGATTCCCGCGAATGGGAAGACGCCGGTTTCCGCGACATCTTCGCGGGCCCCGGCCTCAAGCTGGCGGAGTGGCCGGACAACGCCGCCGGGCACCTGCCGCGCGCGGACCTCACCCTGACGATCGAATCCATGACCGACGAAACCCGCAACGTGACACTGGTCGCCGACACCGCCCGAGGCATGACGCTGCTGGCGGCCGCGGCCGCATGAGGGCCGCACGATCCACGCCACGCCCCGAGGCGTCGCGCCGCCGGCTGATGAAGGCCGGCGGCCTGGTCCTGCTGCTCGGCGTGCAGGAGATCGCGCGCGGCGCGACCATCATGGCCGTGCGCGTCTGGCCGGCCGACGAATACACGCGCGTGACGATCGAGTCCGACGGCCGGCTGGTCACGCAACAGCTGGTGGTCGGCACGCCGCCGCGGCTGGCGGTCGACATCGAGGGCATCGAGCTCAACCCGGCGCTGCGCGAGCTGGTCGCGAAGATCAAGCCCGGCGACCCCTACATCAACGGCCTGCGCGTCGGGCAGTTCGCGCCGAACGTGGTGCGCATCGTCTTCGACCTGAAGCAGGACGTGCAGCCGCAGGTGTTCTCGCTCGCGCCGATCGCGGCCTACCGCGACCGCCTGGTGCTCGATCTCTATCCGGCGAAGCCGATCGACCCGATGGAGGAGCTGATCGCCCAGCGCATCCGCGAGGCGCCGCGCACGCAGGCGGCGGCCGTCGCCGCGGCGACGAAGGCCGCGACGACGGCGCCCGAGGCCGCGCCCGGCAAGACCGTCCCACCGGCCGGGGACCCGCTGGGCGAATTGATGGCGCAGCAGTCGGGGCGCCAGACGCCGGCTCCGGACGCACGGCTGCCGCCCAACGCGCCGCTGTCGATTCCGACGCCACCGCCGACGCCCCCGGTCGTCGCCCAGGCACCGGCCCGTCCGCCGCCGGCCGCTCCAGCGCCGGTCCAGCCGCCGATTCCGCCCGCGGCGCGCACCGCGACGGCCAGCCGCACCGACCGCATCATCATCGTGGCGCTCGACCCCGGCCACGGCGGCGAGGACCCCGGCGCGATCGGCCCCAACGGCACGCGCGAGAAGGACGTCGTGCTGCAGGTCGCCCAGCGGCTGCGCGACCGCATCAACGCGGCAAGCGTCAACGGCAGCCCGATGCGCGCCTTCCTCACGCGCGACTCCGACTTCTTCGTGCCGCTCGGCGTGCGCGTGCAGAAGGCGCGGCGCGTGCAGGCCGACCTGTTCGTGAGCATCCATGCCGACGCGTTCACCACGCCGGCGGCGCGCGGCGCGAGCGTGTTCGCGCTCAGCCAGTCGGGCGCGTCCAGCAGCGCGGCGCGCTGGATGGCCAACAAGGAGAACCAGGCCGACCGGGTCGGCGGCGTGAACGTCGGCGGCCACGAGGTCCAGGTGCAGCGCATGATGCTCGACATGAGCACGACCGCGCAGATCAACGACAGCCTGAAGCTCGGCACCGCGATGCTCGGCGAGATCCGCAACATCGGCGCGCGGCTGCACAAGGGCTCGGTCGAACAGGCGGGCTTCGCGGTGCTGAAGGCGCCGGACATTCCGAGCGTGCTGGTGGAGACGGCCTTCATCAGCAATCCGGAAGAGGAAGCCAACCTGCGTACCGTGCAGTACCAGGAGGATCTCTCCGATGCGCTGATGCGCGGCATCCAGCGCTATTTCGCGCAGAACCCGCCGCTCGCCCGCAGCCGCCAACTGTGAACTTGTGCACGATCACGCGGCTGTTGCTCGCCGCGTGATCCCGCGCCGGCGGCGCACGCTCTCGGGCAGGCAGGTGCGGCACGTTCCTACAGTCTGAAACATTCTTGCCGTCAACATGAATTCATCGAACATCAACCAAAGGTGGACATCATGAAAGCACGTATCTGGATCTCGGCAGCGACGCTAGCCGCATCGATGGCTCTGGCCGGCTGTGCCGGGACCGGCCCCAACCAGCAGATCGGTGTCGCGGGTGGTGCGGTCGGTGGTGCACTGCTCGGCAATGCGCTCGGCGGCGGAACGCTCGGCACGGTCGGCGGCGCGGCGGTCGGTGGCCTGATCGGCAACGAGGTCGGTCGCAACTCCGATCAGCGCAATCAGCAGCGCTACTATCGCGACGGCAACCGCTACTGATCCTCACGAACGGCCGGAGGCGGGTCAAACAACGAAAAGCGCGTCCACGACGCGCTTTTTTCATGCCCGTGCGAAAGCCGGCTCAGGCCTTGAGCGCAGCCCTCTCCGCCCTGCCCGCCTTCCAGGCGCCGAAGATCGCGATCAGTCCCGGCACGAGGATCAGGCCCCAGATGATCTTCTCCAGATGCTGGCGCACGATCGGCAGGTTGCCGAAGAAATAGCCGGCGGTCCCGATCCCCATCACCCACAGCAGCGCGCCGACCACGTTGAACATCGTGAAGCGCGAGCGGTCCATCGCGGCGACGCCGGCCACGAACGGCGCGAAGGTGCGGATGAACGGCATGAAGCGCGCCAGGATGATCGTCACGCCGCCGTAGCGCTCGTAGAACGCATGGGCCTGGCCGAAGGCCCGCTTGTTGAAGAAGCGCGAGTCCTCCCACTGGAAGACCTTGGGCCCGATCTTCCGGCCGATGGTGTAGTTGCACTGGTCGCCGAGGATCGCCGCGACAAGCAGCACGGTGCAGGCGATCGGGAAACTCATCAGCCCGATGCCGCAGAGCGCGCCGACGATGAAGATCAGCGAATCGCCCGGCAGGAAGGGCATGACCACCACGCCGGTCTCGACGAAGACGATGACGAACAGCAGCGCGTAGACCCACGGGCCGTAGGCGATGACGAACGCCTCGAGGTGCTTGTCGATGTGGAGGATGAAGTCGAGAAGGAAGTGAACGATGTCCATGGCGTGCATTATCCCGGCGCCGGACGGACCTTCCGCCCGATGCGCCCTGAGGCCGCGGGTTCATAGAATGATCCGGTGAGTACTTCTCCACCCCCAGATTCAGACGATTCCGATGCGCCGGTCGCTGGACGCCGACCGATCCGCGAGCTTCCCGACGAACTGATCAGCCAGATCGCCGCCGGCGAGGTGGTCGAGCGGCCGGCATCGGTGGTGCGCGAGCTGGTCGACAACGCGCTGGACGCCGGGGCGCGGCAGGTCACGGTCCGGCTGTCCGCCGGCGGGGTGCGGCTGATCTCGGTCGAGGACGACGGCCAGGGCATCCCTCGGGACGAACTGTCGATCGCGCTGCGCCGCCATGCGACGAGCAAGATCGCCAGCCTGAGCGATCTCGAGACCGTCGGCACGATGGGTTTCCGCGGCGAAGCGCTGGCCGCGATCAACTCGATCGCCGAGCTCACGCTGCATTCCCGCGCGCGCGGCGCCGATGCCGCCTTCGCGCTCGACGGCCGGACCGGCGAACTGCGGCAGGTCGCGCGAGCGGACGGCAGCACGCTGGAGGTTCGCGAGCTCTTCTATGCCACGCCCGCGCGCCGCAAGTTCCTGAAGACGGACGCGACCGAGCTCGCGCATTGCGTCGAGGCCGTTCGCCGCCATGCGCTGGCGCGGCCGGACGTCGGCTTCTCGGTCTGGCACGAGGGACGCCTGGTCGAGCAGTGGCGTGCCGCGATCGGTCGCGACCCGCGCCTGGCCGACGCGCTCGGCGACGATTTCGTGGCGCGCAGCGTGGCGGTCGCGCACACGCGCGGCGCGGTGCGCGTCGAAGGCCGCGCCGGCATCCCGGACGCCGCCCGCTCGCGGGCCGACCAGCAGTTCTTCTACGTCAACGGCCGTTTCGTGCGCGACAAGGTCCTCGCGCACGCGGTACGCAGCGCCTACGAGGACGTGCTGCACGGCCAGCGCCAGCCGGTCTACGCGCTCTACCTGGAGATCGACCCGGCGCGCGTCGACGTCAACGTGCATCCGACCAAGATCGAGGTGCGTTTCAGGGATGGCCGCGAGGTACACCAGGCGGTGCGCCATGCCGTGGAGGACGCGATGGCCGCGCCGCGTGCAGGCGACGCCGAAGGTCCGGCGCCGGCTTTCTTCAGCCGCACGCCGACCGTCGCGGCGCCCGTCTCGCCGACCGCGCACTGGACCCAGCCGACCATGCGCTTCGCCGCCGAGCGCGGGCCGGGCGACCAGGCGGCGATGTGGCCGGGCAGCGTGAACCCCGCGGTATCCGCCCGGCAGTTTCCGACGGCCTCGGCGATGCCGGCAACCCCGGCGGCCGAGGCGACCGCGCCGGTCGCGACCACGATCGTGGCCGTCAAAGGCGCGCCGACGGAAGCCGTTTGGCCGCTGGGCCGCGCCCTGGCGCAGCTGCAGGGCATCTATATCCTGGCCGAGAACGACCTGGGCCTGGTCATCGTCGACATGCACGCGGCGCACGAGCGCATCGTGTACGAGCGGCTCAAGACGCAACTCGAGGGTGCATCGATCGCCAGCCAGCCCCTGCTCATTCCGGCCACCTTCGCGGCGACGCCACAGGAGGTCGCCACGGCCGAGGCCTGCGCCGCGGCACTCGCCGAGCTCGGCCTGGAGATCGCGCCGTTCTCTCCCCGCACGCTGGCGGTGCGCTCGGTGCCGGGCACGCTGGTTGAAGGCGATCCGGTCGAACTCGCGCGCAGCGTGCTGGCCGAACTCGCGCTGCATGACGCGAGCACCGTCGTGCAGCGCGCTCAGAACGAACTGCTTTCGACCATGGCCTGCCATGGCGCGGTACGCGCGAACCGCAGGCTCACGGTCGACGAGATGAACGGACTGCTGCGGCAGATGGAGACGACAGAGCGCTCCGACCAGTGCAATCACGGGCGCCCGACCTGGCGCCAGCTGTCGGTGCGGGAACTCGACACGCTGTTCATGCGTGGACGCTGAGGCACAACCCAACCGCCTTGAAAGTAAGTAGAAACGTTACTTTTTCGTAACTATGTACTACTTTATCCTACGGGTTTGCGAGCGTCATCGGAGATGACGGCACGCACGTTGCATGGTTCTTGCTCATTGAACTTTCGGCGCCGCTGCCGGTCATTACGACACCCGCATGAAACATTGGTCCCTGTTCGCCATCGCCACCGCCCTGACGGCCCTCCTTGCCGGCGGTTGCTCGACGCTCGACGAGCGCCAGCGCGAATGGATCTTCCAGCCCAGCGACCGCAGCTGGGGCAACACCGAATCGCAGACCGAGGGCATGGAGCATGTCTGGATCGACTTCAAGTCGTCCGTCACCGGCGAGCCGGCGCGCCTGCACGGACTCTGGCTCGGCGGCGAGCCGGAGTCGGTCGACACGCCGGTGCTCCTGTACCTGCACGGCGCGCGCTACAACGTCGCGGGTTCGGCACCGCGCATGCGCCGCATGCACGAGCTGGGTTTCTCGGTGCTGGCCATCGACTACCGCGGCTTCGGCAAGAGTTCGGCCGGCCTGCCCTCGGAGCAGACGGCGCGCGAGGACGCCCGTGCCGCCTGGACATGGCTCGCCGCGCGGCATCCCAGGCAGCATCGCTACATCTTCGGCCATTCGCTCGGTGGGGCGATCGGCATCGATCTGGCGTCGAACGTCAAGGACGAGAGCGGCGTCATCGTCGAGAGCACCTTCACGTCGATCGCCGACGTGGCGAGCAGCTTCAAATGGGGCTGGCTGCCGTTCGGGCCGTTCATCACGCAGCGCTTCGAGGCGATCACCAAGGTCAAGAGCATCGGGTCGCCGCTGCTCGTGGTGCATGGCACGGCCGACAGCCTCATCAATCCGACGCTGGGCCGCAAGCTCTACGAAGCGGCCGTCGTGCCGAAGATGTTCGTGCTGGTCGAGGGCGGCTCGCACCACAACACGAACTCGGTCGGCGCGACGCAGTACAAGGCCGCGCTGAACCAGCTGTTCCAGATGAAGCCCGCCACGCAGCAGGCTTCCGGCGATACCGGCCACGCGATCTGAAACACGCCGCGAGACG
>JAKONL010000515.1 GCA_022701965.1 Burkholderiaceae bacterium
GCCCTGGTCCGGGTCGAAGCGCTTCACGGCCTTCATCAGGCCGATGTTGCCTTCCTGGATCAGGTCACCGTGCGGCAGGCCGTAGCCGAGGTACTGGCGCGAAATCGAGACCACGAGACGAAGATGCGAAAGGACCAGCGCACCGGCCGATTCGAGGTCGTTGTCGCTGCGCAGCTTGCGCGCGAAACCCTGTTCTTCCTCGAGCGTGAGCAGCGGCAGGCGGTTGGCGGCCGAGATATAAGCGTCGAGATTGCCGAGCGGCGGGACCATCGACCACGGATTGGCGACGGCGAGCTGATGGGTCGTAGAGGCTCCAGACAGCGTTGTCATAGGGAAATCTCCTTCTTGATTCAACATGTTAGCACTCGGTTAGTGAGAGTGCTAAGTCGAAAGTTCCCATCTGGAAGATGGAACTCCGACATGCGCAACGGGTGAAACCCCGATGGTTCGTTCGTATGTTGACCCGATGTGCGCCCTCGGGTTCGTACGACGAAAGCCCGAAGCTGTTACGGAGTGTGGGCCGGTGCGACCGTGGCGCCGTCGATGGCATGGCGTCGGAGCGCATCGGCCACGAAGCCGCTGGCCTTCATCTCTTCGACATAGGCGTGCAGCGCGCGGGCCGCTGCGTCGCCACGGCCCTTGGGCAGTCCCATCGCCTGCCGGATCACCATGAATCGTCCCGGCAGGAGCCGCAGGCCGGGCAGGTCGCGGATGTCCGCTTCCAGCTGCTGTCGAACCCCGGCAGCAACTTCGAGGCCCTGTTCGAGGAAGGTCGCGACGACCGTCGGCGATGTCGGCGCACGGACGATTTCGGCATGACGGAGCTCGCGGCTCAGGTAGAGGTCATAGGCGCTGCCCTTGCCGACCGCGATCCGATGACCGGCGCGATCGACCTCGGCGTTGTCCCGGAGCGCCGAATCGTGCCGCACCAGATAGGCGCCCTCGATCAGCACATAGGCGTCCGTGAAGGCGATGCCGGCGCCGCGCAGCGGGTCGATGGCGAAGAAACCGATATCGGCGCGTTCCTCGGTGACCGCGTCGACCGACTTGCCGGCCGAGTCGAAGACGACCAGTTCGATCGGCACGCCCAGTCGCTGAGCGAAGCCGCGCGCGAGGTCGATCGACACGCCGGTGGGCTCGCCGCCGGCCGAATCCTTGTCGACGAGGATCGGATTGCCCCGGTTGATGGACGCGCGCAGCACGCCCGTGGGCGCGAAGGCGGAAACGAGGGTGGCGTCGAGTGCCATGGTCCGGCTCATCCCAGGAGTGCCTGCGCGAATTCGCGCGCATCGAAGGTCTCGAGGTCTTCCAGCTTCTCGCCGACGCCGATGAAATACACCGGAATCGGCCTCTCGCGCGCGATGGCGCACAGCACGCCGCCCTTGGCGGTGCCGTCGAGCTTGGTGACGATCAGCCCGGTCAGCCCGAGCGCCTCGTCGAAGGCCTTGACTTGTGTCAGCGCGTTCTGCCCGGTGTTGCCATCGATCACCAGCAGCACCTCGTGCGGTGCGGTGGCGTCGGCCTTGGCGACGGTGCGCTTGATCTTCCTGAGCTCGTCCATCAGGTGCAGCTGGGTCGGCAGGCGGCCGGCGGTGTCGACCAGCACCACGTCCTTGCCGCGCGCCTTGCCGGCGTGCACGGCGTCGAAGCTCACGGCCGACGGATCGCCACCTTCGTTGCTGACGATCTCGACCGTGTTGCGGTCGGCCCAGACCAGCAGCTGCTGGCGTGCCGCGGCGCGGAAGGTATCGGCGGCGGCGAGCAGGACCGATGCGCCCCCGGTGGCCAGATGCTTGGTCAGCTTGCCGATGGAGGTGGTCTTGCCGGCGCCATTCACGCCCGCGACCATGATCACGGTCGGCGTGAATTCGCCGACGACCAGCGGTTTCTGTAGCGGCTTGAGCAGGTCGGCCACCGCGTCGGCCAGCAGCACGCGCACCTGCTGCGCGTCGCGCGGCATCTGGAACTTGACGCGGCGGCGCAGGTCCTCGAGCAGATATTCGGTCGCCTTGACGCCGGTATCGGCCATCAGCAGCGCGGTCTCGAGTTCCTCGTAGAGCGCGTCGTCGATCTGCGCGTTGAGGAAGACCGCCTGGATGCCCGTGCCGGTCTTGCGCAGGCCGGTCTTGAGCTTGTCGAGCCAGCCCGTGCGCTCCGGCTCGGCCGATGGCGTTGCCGCAGGAGGAGCGGGAGGCGCCGCGACGTCCGGCTTCTGGAACCAGTTCGACGGCGAGAATGCCGGGCGCGAAGCCGCCGGCGCTTCGGCGGGCGGCACGACGGACGGTGCGACCGTTGCCACAGCGGGAGGCTGCGGGGAGGTTGCCGGTTCGGGCTGCGGTTTTTTCTTGAAGAAACTGAACATCGGTGCTTTTTTACAATCCGACCCATTCTATGAAACACCCCCTGCCACGCCGCAAGGCGTCCGGCGTGGCGACGGTCCTGGCGCTTGCGGCGTTCTGGGCCTCGTCCGTCTCGTCCCAGACCCTTCCTGCTCCAGTACCCGCTCCGCCCGCCACGGCTTCCACGGCCGGCAGCCCTGCGGGCACGGCCGGCCCGGTCCGCGCCCAGCAGTTCACGCTGGCCAACGGCATGACCCTGATCGTGCAGCCCGACCGGCGCGCGCCGACGGCCATCAACATGGTCTGGGTGCGTGTCGGCTCGATGGACGAAGTCGACGGCACGTCCGGCGTCGCGCATGCGCTGGAACACATGATGTTCAAAGGCAGCAAGCGCCTGAAGCCGGGCGAGTTCTCGCGCCAGGTGGCCGCGCTCGGCGGGCAGGAGAACGCCTTCACCACGCGCGACTACACCGGCTACTACCAGCAGATTCCCTCGGCCCGGCTCGAAGACGTGATGAAGCTCGAAGCCGACCGCTTCGCCAACAACCGGTGGCCCGACGACGAGTTCAAGCGCGAGATCGAAGTCATCAAGGAAGAGCGCCGCCTGCGCACCGAGGACCAGCCGCGCGCGTTGCTCGGCGAGCAGCAGAACGCAGCCGTGTTCATCGCCTCGCCCTATCACCGGCCGGTGGTCGGCTGGATGAGCGACCTCGACGCCATGACGCCCGACGACGTGCGCGACTTCCACCGCCGCTGGTACGTGCCGGCCAACGCGGTGATCGTGGTGGCCGGCGACGTCGACGTCGCCCGGGTGCGCGCGCTGGCCGAGTCGACCTACGGCCGCATCCCGTCGAACGCGGTGCCCGCGCGCAAGCCGCGCGTGGAGCCGGTGCAGCGCGGCATCCGCCGGATCGAGTTCAAGGCGCCGGCCGAGCAGGCCTACGTGGCGCTCGCGTTCCGGGCGCCGAAGTTCGATCCGGCGAGCCTCGACGCGGCGACGCCGGCGCCCGGCGCGGCCGCCTCCGAAAGCGACGACGCCCTGGCGCTGATCGTGCTGTCGGCGCTGCTCGACGGCTATCCCGGCGCCCGGCTCGACCGTGCGCTCACGCAGGGCCCCGACCGGGTCGCCGACTCGGCCGGCTCGTACGCCGGGCTCGCTTCGCGCGGCCCGCAGCTGTTCGAGCTCGAAGGCATTCCGGCCGCCGGCAAGACGGCCGAAGCCGTCGAGGCCGCGCTGCGCGCCGAAGTGGCCCGCGTGGCGCGCGAGGGCGTCGGCGCGGCCGAACTCGCGCGCGTGAAGACGCAATGGGTCGCAAGCCAGACCTACAAGCTCGACTCGGTGATGGCGCAGGCGCGCGAGCTCGGCGCGAACTGGATCCAGGGCCTGCCGCTGGACGCCAGCGCCCGCCTGATCGCGAAGCTGCAGGCCGTGACGGCCGCGCAGGTGCAGGCGGTGGCCGGCAAGTATTTCGGCGACGACCAGCTCACCGTCGCCACGCTGCGGCCGCTGCCGCTCGACCCGACCCAGAAACGCCGCCCGCCGATGCCCGAAGGCGCCGCCGGCGCCCTGCGCTGACCGAAAGACACGATCCCATGCCCTCCAAGCCATCGATCAAGAAAACCGCCCTGGCCCTCGCGGCCTGCGCCGGCCTGCTGGCCGGCCTCGACGCTCGTGCCGCGATCCCGATCCAGCACTGGACGCTGGCCAACGGCGCCCAGGTCTACCTGGCCGCCACCGACGCGCTGCCCATCGTCGACGTGCAGGTCGACTTCGACGCCGGCAGCCGGCGCGACCCGGCCGCTCAGGCCGGCCTGGCCGGCGTCAGCGCCTCGATGGTCGAGAAGGGCGTGCGCGCGAGCGGCGGCGAGCCCGCGCTCGACGAGAACGCGCTCGGCGAGGCGTGGGCCGATCTGGGCGCGAACTTCGACGCCGGCGCCGGCTCCGAGCGCACCAGCTTCACGCTGCGCTCGCTCGCCGACCCGGCGCTGCTGGGCAAGGCCGTCGCGCTCGCTTCGCGCGAGATCGGCGAGCCGTCGTTCCCAGCGGACGTCTGGGAGCGCGAGCGCCAGCAGATCGGCGCCGCGATCAAGGAAGCCAACACCAAGCCCGGCACGATCGCCGCGCGCACCTTTGCGAAGCGGGTCTATGGCAGCCAGCCGCTCGGGCAGGAGACCACCGAGCGGCTGGCTGCCAT
>JAKONL010000007.1 GCA_022701965.1 Burkholderiaceae bacterium
CCACCGCGTTGACGTGCATGCCGGGCTCGATCATGTCGGGCACGAGGATGGCGGCGCGGGTCTTGTCGGCGGTCGCGGTGGTCACGATGTCGGCGCCGCGCACCGCCTCGGCCACCGACGCGGCGCGCACGACGCGCAGCGCGGTCCACGGCGAGAGGTTGCGCACCAGGCGGTCGGTCGCGGTGCGGTCGACGTCGTAGACCGCGATCTCCTCGATGCCCAGATGGCAGTGGAAGGCCAGCGCCTGGAATTCGCTCTGCGCGCCGTTGCCGATCAGCGCCATCCGACGGGCATCGGGTCGGGCGAGCGCCCGGGCCGCCATCAGCGACGTGGCGGCGGTACGCAGTGCGGTCGCCAGCGTGAGCTCCGACAGCAGCACCGGGTAGCCGGTAGCGACGTCGGCCAGCACGCCGAAGGCCATCACCGTGTAGAGGCCCCGGGCGGTGTTGGCGGGATGGCCGTTCACGTACTTGAAGGCGTAGTGGCGGGCGTTCGAGACCGGCATCAGCTCGATCACGCCGATCTCCGAATGGCTGGCAAGACGGGCGGACAGGTCGAAATCGGTCCAGCGCACGAAATCGTTGCGGATCGCCGCTGCAAGCTGCCCGATGAAGGGCGCGACGCCGATGGACTGGATCAGGGCGGACATGGCGGGAACGTCGATGAAGCGGGTCATGCCGCATCTTGCCCTGCCGCGGGATGCGCCCGTCGCAAGTCGTCGGAGCGTGCTGCGCGGCGTCCTACAGGTTCGCCGCAAGACGCCTCTTAGTCTGGTTTTCAGACAGCGCCCGTCCTGGCCGGCGAGGCGCTTCACGACAAATACCCCACTTTGGAGCCCCCTATGAGAGAACAAGCAAGCGGTGCCGCGCCCGTGACACGCAGGATCGTCCTGGCCGGCGGCATCGGAACGGCAGCCGGCGCGATGGTGCAGGCCGTCCAGGCGCAGCCCCAGATGTCGGCCTCGACACCCGCGGCGACTTCGCCGGCGGCCGCCGGCACGTCGTCGGGCGTGCCCATGATCGCCGTCGACCTGAAGATCAACGGCAAGAACCACAGCCTCAACCTCGACACCCGCACCACGCTGCTCGACGCGCTGCGCGAGCACGTGCAACTCACCGGGACCAAGAAGGGCTGCGACCACGGCCAGTGCGGTGCCTGCACGGTGATGGTCAACGGCAAGCGCATCAACAGCTGCCTGACGCTCGCGGCGATGCACCAGGGCGACGAGATCACCACCATCGAAGGCCTGGGCCAGCCGGGCAAGCTGCATCCGATGCAGGCGGCCTTCGTCAAGCACGACGGCTTTCAGTGCGGCTACTGCACGCCGGGCCAGATCTGCTCGGCCGTCGCGACGTTGCAGGAGATCAAGGCCGGCGTGCCCAGCCATGTCAGCGTCGACATCACCGCGATCCAGAAGGCGACGCCCGACGAGATCCGCGAACGCATGAGCGGCAACATCTGTCGCTGCGGTGCCTACGCCAACATGCTCGACGCCATCACCGAAGTCTCCGGAGGCCAGGCATGAAAAGCTTCACCTACGAACGCGCCACGACGCCCGCCGCCGCCGCGGCCGCGCTCGCCGCATCGCCCGGCGCCAAGCTGATCGCGGGCGGCACGAACCTGCTGGACCTGATGAAGCTCCAGATCGAGACGCCGGCCCACCTGATCGACATCAACCGCCTGCAGCTCGACCGCATGGAGGACACGGCCAACGGCGGCCTTCGCATCGGCGCGCTGGTGCGCAACACCGACCTCGCCGCCCATGCCCGCGTGCGCACCGACTACGCGGTGCTCAGCCGTGCGCTGGTCTCCGGGGCCTCGGGCCAGCTGCGCAACAAGGCGACCACGGCGGGCAACCTGCTGCAGCGCACCCGCTGCCCGTATTTCTACGACACCACCAAGCCGTGCAACAAGCGCACGCCGGGTGCGGGCTGCTCGGCCATCGGCGGCTTCGACCGCAATCTGGCGATCATGGGCACCAGCGACCAGTGCATCGCGACGCATCCGAGCGACATGGCGGTGGCCATGCGCGTGCTCGACGCAAGCGTGGAGACCGTGCGTGCCGACGGCACGAAGCGGGCGATCCCGATCGCCGACTTCCATCGCCTGCCGGGCAACACGCCCAACATCGATACCGTGCTGGCGCGCGACGAGATGATCACCGCCGTCACGCTGCCGGCGCCCATCGGCGGCAAGCACATCTATCGCAAGGTGCGCGACCGCGCGTCCTACGCCTTCGCGCTGATCTCCGTGGCCGCCATCGTGCAACCCGACGGCCGCGGCCGCTTCGCCTACGGCGGCCTCGCGCACAAGCCGTGGCGCGTGGAGGCAGCCGAGAAACAGACCGGTGCGAAGGACATCGCCGGTGCGACGCTCGCCGGCGCACGCACCAGCGAACACAACGCGTTCAAACAGACGCTGGTGGAGCGGACGCTCGCATCGGTCATCCAGGAAGCCCGAGGTTGATGCCATGACCATGAAATTCGACAAACCCGCCACCCAGAACCCGATCGACCGCATGGAGGTCGTCGGGCGCCCGCACGACCGTATCGACGGCCCGCTCAAGACCACCGGCACGGC
>JAKONL010000008.1 GCA_022701965.1 Burkholderiaceae bacterium
GAAATATTACTGGAGCGAAAAACGCATGCTATAGCGCAGCAAATACGCCATCTCGTATCACGGCATCACAACAAGGCTGTGATAGCCAGCATTTTGTACACCAACTCACTTTTTAGCTGTTGCGATATACGCAATACAACAATAATTATGTTTAATTTAGTTATAAAAGTTTGATTGATTTGCGTCCCGACAGCAACCTAGCTTACGCCAGCGGATTTCCGCCAGATCCTTTGTCAGTTGTATGCGATCAGCCAGTCGAGCCACGTTGGTGGCGCATACTCCCGCGCAGTTGCCAGCAGCCGCGCGCCTAACGACAAGGCGAGGTGCCGCCGGCATGGAGCGCCAGCGGCGCGCCGGCCACGTCGCCGCAGGTGCGGCCCTGGCACGGGCCCATGCCGCAGCGCGTCCAGGCCTTGAGCTGGTTGAGACTGCGCGCGCTTTCAAGCGCGGCGGCATCGATTTCGGCACGGGTGATGTCCTCGCAGCGGTAGACGACGGTATCGGGCGCGATGCCCGCGACGGCGCTCTCGCGCAGTGCCATCAGGCCGGCAATCGCGCGCCCGAAGCGCGCCGGCCGGCACCAGGCGCGCAGAGCCGCGGCCCGCTCGCCGGCGTACTTTTCCTCATCGAGGCGACCCTGGTCGAAGGCGCAGGCCAGCGCGGCGAGCTCGCCGTGCGCCCCTGCGGCGGCACTCGCGATGCCGGCGCCATCACCCGCGACATAGAAGCCGGTGATGCTTGTGCGGCCATCCTCGTCGGTCTCGGCAATCCAGCCGCCGCGCGAGGCGTCGCAGCGGTGGCGCGCGCAGCAGGCGCGTCGCGTCGGTGCTCGGCACCAGGCCGTGGCCGACGGCCAGGCAGTCGGCGTCGATCGATCGCGGCTCGCCGTCGGCACGCGGCAGGCCGCTCGCGTCGACCGGCTGCACCCACACGCGCAAGCCGTTCCCGCAGGCCTCGGCCGCCCGCACGCCGTGCCGGTAGAGCACGGGCACGCGAGCCTGCCACAATGCCACCTGCCATCGCATGCCCTGCCAGAGCAGTTCGGCCTGCCCAGCGAGCATGGGCAGCCATTCGGCGCGCCTGCTGCGCCACGCGGCGTGCCCGCCGTGGCAGCACTAGCCGTCACCAGGGAGTCCATTTCGCCTCGCTTGCCGCCGACGCGAGGGTGCGCTCGACGAAGCGCACGCCGCGCGCGCCGTCCTCGACGCGCGGGTAGACGGCGTCCGGTGGATCGCCCGATGCGCCCGCGAGCCGGGCTCGGATGGCCGCGAATATGCCGGCGTAGACATCGGCGAACGCCTCGATGAAGCCTTCGGGATGGCCGCTGGGCAGCCGGTTGTCGCGCAGAGCCGCCGCGTGCAACGATGGCGAGCCGCGCGTGACACGCCGCGCCGGCCCGTCGAGCGGCCGATGAAGGAGTTCGTCAGGCTGCTCCTGGCGCCATTCGATCGTCCCGAGCGTGCCGGCGAAGCGCAGGCGCAGGTCGTTCTCCACGCCCGAATTGATCTGCGAGGCCACCAGCACGCCGCGCGCGCCGTTGGAAAAGCGCAGCACCAGGTTGGCGTCGTCGTCCAGCGCCCTTCCCGGCACCAGCGCGCCGAGGTCGGCGCACAGGCTTTCGATCTGCAGTCCGGTGACGGTGCCGATCAGGTTCTCCGCGTGCGAGCCGATGGCGCCCGCCGCACCGCTGCGCACGGGATCGACGCGCCAGCCGGCCTGCTTATTGTTGCCCTTCTCGAGCGCGGTCGCGAGCCAGCCCTGGCTGTATTCGCATACCACCTTGCGCACCGTGCCGAGCTCGCCGGCCGCGACCATGGCGCGCGCCTGCCGCACCATCGGATAGCCGCTGTAGTTGTAGGTGACGCCGAAGACCGTACCCTGCCGCGCGACGGCGGCGACCAGCGCCTCGGCCTGCGCGCAGGTGTGCACCAGCGGCTTGTCCCACACGACGTGGAAGCCGGCCTCGACGAAAGCCCAAGCCACCGGAAAGTGCACGTGGTTGGGGGTGACGATAACGACGAAATCGATGCGCTCATCAGCTGGCCGCCGCAGTTCGTCGGCCAGCAGCGCAGCCCAGTCGCCGTGGTTGCGCCCGTCGTCCAGGAGCAGGTCTTGCCCCGAGGCACGCGCCTTCTCCGGACTCGATGACAGTGCACCCGCCACCAGCTCGGCCTGGCCGTCGAGCGCGATCGCATGGCGGTGCACTGCGCCGATGAAGGCGTTGCGCCCGCCGCCGACCATGGCGTAGCGCAGCCGGCGATGGGCGGGTGGGAGCGCCGCCGCGCTCATCGTCTCTCCCTGGCGAAGACGGCGTCGAAGGCGCCGGCCGCCGGCTCGAAGTCGAGCCGTCTGCAGAAGGCCGCGCTCTCGGTGGCGCCGTGCACGCGGTCCATGCGGCTGTCCTCACACTCGACGCTCAAGGGGCCGGCATAGCCGATGTCGTTGAGCGCGACGATCACCGATTCGAAATCGATCATGCCGCGCCCCACGCTGCGGAAGTCCCAGAAGCGCCGCGCGTCGCCGAAGCTGGTGTGGCCACCAAACACGCCGACGGTGCCGTCGCCCTTGCCTCACCACACGTCCTTTATGTGGGGGTTGTGGATGCGATCGTGGAACCGTCGGATGAACCGGACATAGTCTACGCCCTGGTAGCCCAGGTGGCTGGGGTCGAAGTTGAAGCCGAAGCGGCGATGGCCTTGCACGGCCTCGATCGCGCGTTCGTGAAAGGGAGCGACGGTCTCCCAGCCAGCCGGAAAGACCAAGGGCAATGGCGGCCCCAAAGCTGCAGGATGCCCGTCGCCGAGGCCGACCCGGCTTCTCTACAGGCCTCCCAGGACGATCCGACCCTTCATCGGCCCGGTCGCTTCGTCAAGCCACCGGTGCGAAATCCCGGGACGATGTCAGGTCGCAGCGATCCTCAGCACGACCATCGGCCTGACGTACCGACGCATCAATCGGCTAGCGGTAGGCTTCGATCGACCGCCTGAGATCCGACGGCATCTCCGAAGGTTTCATCGACTGCATGTCGACGAACACGAACGTGCCCGCGGCCCTCACCCTCGCCGATCCTTCCTGGCCCACGAGATCCACGACCAGCGCGACGGAACTGCGGCCCGCCTCCTTCACCCTCAGCACACAGAGCAGGGTCTCGCCCAACCTGCTTGGCGCCATGAAATGGAAATCCAGCCTGACCATCGGGATCGCGATCCCACGGACACGATGCAGGCCATCGAATCCGACACCGAGGCCGTGCCCGAACCAGTGCTCGACCGTGTCGTTGACCATTTCGGCATAGCGCGGATAGAAGACGATGCCCGCGGGATCGCAGTGCCTGAAGCCGACTTCCACCTTCATTTCATGACAGTTCATGTCCGGCACCCCGTCAGGCCAGCGAATGATTCCGGCCCCGGCCAGGCTCAGGATGCACATCGGTGGTGGCGATCGTTCGCATCATGGCCGCCAACGCGACGCCGCCTTCGTCCGCGAGCGCGGCTTCCCGCAGTGCCCTGACCTTGGAGGCCGAATCGCTGGCAGGCAGCTTGTCGAGCACGGACATGATGGCCTTGAAGTTGCGCATGCCCCGGGCATGGGTGTCGCTGTAGCCTTTGATCAGACGCTGGCATTCGGCGATCTCGCAGGCCAGCCTGTAGTCCTGTCCAGCCGCTCGCTCGATGCGCCCGAGCCAGTCCGAGATCTCGATCATCTCGTGGCGATAGCGCAGCGAATACCTGCGCACGCCCTTGAATCTGGACACGCCATACAGCATCAGGAATCCGACCAGCGACGAGCTGCGAACGACCCGCCCATGGCGCGTCATCGGGCCGAGCAGCCAGCGCGCGAGCCTGGACCGGGAGACGAACCGACCCAGGGCCGAGGGCAACGTGTCCGCGATCTCCTCGATCCTCGGATGGAAGTACTCGTTGATGCGCACGATCTGATCGGGCGCGGCGCCGATTTCCTGGCGGACGCGCTCGAATCTCGACCTGCGGATCTTCAGTTCGGCGACGCGGGGCAGATCCTCGAACGTCATCCACAGCGCCAGATGGCGTGCCACTTCGTTCGTCAACCGGAAAGAGCCATCGCCTCGGGCCTCGTCGAGCCGATGCAAGGCGTCCATCTTGTCCAGATAGAGCTCGGCATAACGTCTGGACTGATAGTCCGAAGTCTTCGTGACCCCGGCTTGCAGCATCCCGTGGGTCGAGGTCGGGTAGTCGCGCCTGATTCGCTCCGCGAGGTCCACGAGTCGGGCATCGATCGCGGTCGAACGGGCCGCGTCCGTTGCCCCGTCTCCGGATCGACCGTCCGTCGCCGCGGAAAATCCCGCGGCGAAGGCCTTCAGGCTCGTGGCGACGCCCACGCCGCCCTCCCGGATGGCATCCTCGCACCGCTCGCGTGGCAGGCCCGGAAGACCCGCTGCCGCCAGCGCGCCGAACAGGCTCGCGCTGACCACGCTTCCCGCCTTCTCGGCAATGGCGGCGAAATCGCGCAGGACGAGCTCGCGCGACGCCCTGTCGCATTGCGTCCGGAAGGCGTTGGAATCCATCCGGCCGTCACCCATCGCCATCTTTTCCTGCAGGGCGTAGACCCGGTGCGACGAGGCGATCAGTAGCGTTCGGTCGGGAGTCACCAGACCGCGCTGGACGGCGCGCGCGGCCTCCATGAGTTCAGATGCGATCACCACGTCCACGTCGCCGGGGGTCGGCATCAACGCGAGGATCGGCTGCTCCCCCGTCCCCCGGGTCACCGGGAGAATCTCGACGTAATAGATGGTCGCGCCGGTGCGCTGGGCCACCCCGGGAACGGAGGTCGACTGCGCGTGGAAACCCTGGCGCTCGGCGGTCTGGACGATCCAGTCGGCGAGGACGCCACCGCCTTCGCCGCCCATCGCCAGGATGGCGATCTTGAGAGGGCGCATGGGGGCTTCATGCCGCATATCGGATCTCCCGCGCGGCCAGCCGGCGCTGTATCGGATCGATGATGGCGTTCGACAGCCTGTGGCCCAGGCGCTCGAACCGTCCCGGGTTGCGTACCACCTCGATCCGGTAGAAGGACGGACAGAGCACGGCCGCATGGGAGACCTCCCCGCAGTGTCCGCACCCGACGCAACTCGACTCGACCGTGGCCACGGGCTCCCGCCGCAGAGGATCGGGGTTGTCCTTGATAGTCAGCGAGGGACACCCCGACAACCGGATGCACGAGTGGTCCCCGGTGCAGGTCTCCGCATCCACACCGAACTTCTCCTGCACGACACGTGCCCCCGCCTTCAGGCGCTCCCGGACCTGGGGCTTGACGCGACGCTGCTTGTTGAGCATGCACTCGGACTGCGCGATCACCACCTTGGGTCCGGCGTCCCCGGAGGTCAGCGCATCCGAGAGCGCCTTCTTCATCGCCTTGAGGTCGTAGGTGCGAGA
>JAKONL010000027.1 GCA_022701965.1 Burkholderiaceae bacterium
AGCGTAAGTTGATGCACCGATGATGGGCAAGATCGCCGGGCGTCTGCGGTGTGCCATGTTCGGCAAGATAGTTGGGTGACGCTACTGCTGCCATGCGAAGCTTCGGACCGATCGGCATCGCGATCATGTCCTTTTCCAGCCGCTCCCCCAAACGAACGCCGGCATCGAAGCGTTCGGCGACGATGTCCGTCAGACCGGCATCGACGCTGAGCTCGACCTCGATGTCGGGGTTTTCGGCGGTCAGCCGATCGATGGCGGGCCATAATATTGTGCGCGCAGCGTGCTTGGACGTCGTGATGCGGATTGTCCCGGCAGGGCGTTCGCGCATTTCGGTCAGCGACGAGAGCCTGGCATCGATATCTTCCAAGGCAGGCCGCAGAGTCTCAAGCAACCGTTCGCCAGCAACCGTCGGGGAGACGCTACGGGTGGTGCGGGTCAGCAATCGCAAGCCCAGCTTCGCCTCCAGCCTTCGCATCGAATGGCTTAGAGCCGACTGCGACACGCCCAGCCGCGCGGCAGCGCGGGTGAAGTTACGTTCCTCGGCCACAGCAAGGAACATGGCGAGACTTCCTAGATCTTCACGCCGCACCGCTTAGCCTAACTCGATATGGTTTCATGACAACTGGTCATAGGCTCATGCCGATCATGCTGTCTAATCGCGGTGATAAAGCGAGCCTATCTTGGTCGGCAATTGGTGCTCGACGTGCATCGCACATCGACGGCGCAGGAACACGATCATGCAAAAGCGTAAATTAGGCGAGAGCGGGCTTGAGGTATCGGCACTAGGCCTCGGCTGCATGGGCCTCAGCTTCGGCTATGGCCCGGCAACAGACCGGAACGAGGCAGTCTCGCTAATCCGCGCTGCATTCGAGCGCGGCGTAACTTTCTTCGATACCGCTGAAGCCTATGGTCCCGGTACCAACGAAGAAATCGTGGGTGAAGCGCTGGCACCGATGCGCGACCAGGTCGTGATTGCAACCAAGTTTGGCTTCAAAAACGCTGTTCCGGCCGATGGTCTCGACAGTCGTCCCGAACGCATCCGACAGGTCGCTGACGAAGCGCTGGCGCGGCTCGGGACTGACCGCATCGATCTTTTCTACCAGCACCGCGTTGATCCCGCGGTACCGATGGAAGACGTGGCCGGCACGGTGAAGGATCTGATCCAGGCCGGCAAGGTCAAGCACTTCGGCCTGTCGGAGGCTGGGGCTGGCTCGATCCGCGCCGCCCATGCCGTACAGCCTGTTGCTGCCTTGCAGAGCGAATATTCGATGTTCTGGCGCGAGCCTGAGACCGAAATTCTGCCGCTGCTCGAAGAGCTGGGCATCGGCTTTGTGCCGTTCTCACCGCTCGGCAACGGCTTCCTGACCGGCAAGATTGACGCGAACAGCACCTTTGCCGGCGACGACTTCCGTAGCACCGTTCCCCGCTTTTCACCCGAAGCGCTGAAGGCGAATATGGCGCTGGTCGACCTCGTCGGATCGATCGCAGCGGAAAAGGGTGTGACCCCGGCACAGGTCGCTCTGGCATGGTTGCTGGCGCAACGTCCGTGGATCGTGCCGATCCCCGGTACGACCAAACTTCATCGCCTGGAGGAAAATCTGGGCGGCGTGGACGTTGTCCTCACGGACACGGATCTGACCCGCATTTCGGACTCACTCGCCGGCATTAAGCTTCAAGGCGAGCGTTACGGTGCTTCACATCAGCGCCTCATCAATCGCTGAATCGGAGGAAACGAATGTGAGCAACACCATCCCAGCAGTGACGCTGAATAACAGCGTCGAGATGCCGATCCTCGGTTTCGGCGTATTTCAGGTGGCGGACCCCGCCGAGTGCGAGCGCAGTGTCCGCGATGCTATCGACGTCGGCTACCGGCTGCTCGATACGGCTGCGTCTTACGGTAACGAAGCGGCCGTAGGGGCGGCGATCAAGAATCACGGCATCGATCGCAGCGAGTTGTTCGTCACGACCAAGCTTTGGATCCAGGACGCCAGCTACGAGGGGGCCAAGGCATCCTTCGAGCAATCGATGGACAAGCTCCAGCTCGATTATCTCGACCTGTACCTGATCCATCAGCCGTACGGCGACGTCTATGGGGCATGGCGGGCGATGGAGGAACTGCACAAGGCCGGACGCATCCGCGCGATCGGCGTCAGCAACTTCTATCCCGATCGCCTTGTCGACTTCGTGCTGCACAACGAGGTGAAGCCGGCAGTCAATCAGATTGAGATCCACCCCTTCCACCAGCAGGCCGATGCGGTGAAGACCCTCGCGGAATACGGCGTTCAGCCCGAGGCGTGGGGACCGTTCGCCGAGGGCAAGAATGGCCTTTTCACGAACGAGGTGTTGCAGCCGATCGCCGACAAGCATGGCAAGAGCGTCGCTCAAGTGGTGCTTCGCTGGCTGACCGACCGGGGCATTGTCGCGATCCCCAAGTCGGTGCGCAAGGAGCGCATGGCGCAGAACTTCGCCATCTTCGACTTCGACCTCGACGCCGGCGACCTCGAAGCGATCGCCAAGCTCGATCAGAACGCCAGCAGCTTCTTCGACCACCGCGATCCGGCGATGGTGAAGTGGCTCGGCGAACGGAAGCTTTGATCGTCAAACCGGGCCGATGTCGACGCTTCGGCCTGCCCTTATTCAACGTCGTGCGGGAGCAGTGATGATGAATACTCGATCAGCCCGAGAAACGAGCTGGCGCCGCCTACTTGGTGCCGTGGTCTTGTCGTTGCTGCCGATGCAGCCTTTGCTCGCACAACAAGCGCCGGCACCGCCCACGGAGACCATCAAGACCGCCGTCACCCATACACCGACACAGCAGCAGGTTATCGACCTGTCGAAGACCAAGTGGGCCTGGATGGCGGACAAGAAGGTCGACTCCCTAGCGACGCTGTTCGACGACCGCGCCATGTTCACGCACATGGGCGGGACGTGGGGCAAGGATCAGGAGCTCGCCACCATCAAGAGCGGGGGCATCTGGTACAAAAAGGCATCGCTCTATGCGGTGGACGTGCGGGTGTTCGGTAA
>JAKONL010000033.1 GCA_022701965.1 Burkholderiaceae bacterium
CACCTGGTGGCCGCGACCATCCCCAACTGCAAGGCCTACGACCCGGCCTTCGCCGGCGAGATGGCGGTGATCGTCGACGCGGGCATGCGCGAGATGCTGGTCGAGCAACGCGACGTCTTCTACTACGTCACGCTGATGAACGAGAACTACCCCCAGCCGAGCCTGCCCGCCGAGGTGCACGGCGACGTGCTGCGCGGGTGCTATCGCTTCGGCCGCTTCGGCATGGCCGATGGCGCGCAGGGCCCGGCGGAGGTCACGTTGATGGGCTCGGGCGCGATCCTGACCGAGGTGGTGAAGGCGGCGCGGCGACTGGCCGACGAGGGCGTCGACGTCGAGGTCTTCAGCGTCACGAGCTGGAGCGAACTGGCGCGTGACGGTGCCGCCTGCGAGCAGGCCGCGTTGCGTGGCGAAGCCGGCGACGAGCCGTTCGTCGCCCGCCAGCTCCAGGGCGGCACCGGCCCGATCGTCGCGGCCACCGACTACGTGCGCGCCGTGCCGGAGAGCGTGCGCGCCTGGTTGCCCGGAGGCCGGCGCTACCTGACGCTGGGCACCGACGGTTTCGGCCGCAGCGACACGCGCGCGGCGCTGCGCGGGTTCTTCGGCGTCGACGCGGACAGCATCGCGCGCGCGGCCCGGCATGCACTGACGCGGCAGGGCTCGACGCGCCGGGACTGAAGCCGGCGGGCGGCGATATCGGGATCGACCGGGTGCCGGTACGGACAGGGAGAAGGAAGGTGGGGCGGAGAGCGACGCCGAAAGGGCATGCCGGCAGTGCCGGCGCGTCGCCTCGCAAAAGGGGTGAGGGCGGAGCCGACGGCCGCCGGGAGCCCCGCCCCGGGAAGAAACGTCAGGCGCGCGTCGTGGTCGCCACGTCCACGCTCGCCTTGATGGCGTTCGAGTACGGGCAGATGTCGTGGGTCGTCTCGACCAGCTTCGTCGCTTCGTCCTGCGCCAGGCCCGGCAGGTAGACGTCGAGCGCGGCCGTGATGCCGAAGCCGCCTTCCGAACGCGGACCGATGCCGATCGTGGCCGTCACCGTCGTGCCTTCGGGGACCTTGATCTTGGTCTGGCCGGAGGCCACGCGCATCGCGCCGAGGAAGCAGGCCGAATAACCGAGCGCGAACAGCTTCTCGGGGTTGGCGCCGTCGCCGCCCGGGCCGCCGAGTTCCTTCGGCACGGTCAGCTGCAGCGCCATCGTGCCGTCTTCCAACGCCGTCTTGCCATCGCGGCCGCCGCCGCTGGCGGTCGCCGTGGTCTTGTACTTCGCATCAACAGTCATGGATCTTTGCTCCTGGTCAGTGTTTCAAGTTTCGGGGGATCGAGCCGACGGCCAGGATTCGCCTCTTTCGATCCCGAATCGCAATGGCCTCGCGGTGCGACGGTGCGATCGGTACGGCTCGAAGGGAAAGCTTATCGGATGGGATGGGCCGGATCAACGCGCGGACGGATTGCCCCGCGTTCCAGGCAGGCCGTTCGGCATGTGCATATCCCGATAAGCACATCGAAATCGGTTCGTTCGCCGAACGACGTCGGCTTCCTAGAATTTTCGGAAACTTCGAGGAGCCTTGCCATGAGCACATCCCATTCCGCCCCCGCGGCAGCCGCCACGTCACCGTCGGGCATCGACACCTCCTTCGGCGATCTGCGCATCCGGCGCGTGGCCGGCCACATCGGCGGCGAGGTCCTCGACCTGACGCTGAGTGCGGACTTCGACGACGCCACCATCGACACGCTGCACCGTGCGCTGGGCCGGCACAAGGTGCTGTTCTTCCGCGATCAGTCGCAGCTCGACGATGCCGAGCACCAGGCCTTCGGCGCGCGCTTCGGGCGCACCGTGGCGCATCCGACGGTGCCCGCGCCCGACGGCACGCGGCTGTTCGAACTCGACGCCTCCAAGGGCGGCGGCCGGGCCGACTCGTGGCACACCGACGTCACCTTCATCGACGCCTTCCCGAAGATCTCGATCCTGCGCGGCGTGACCATCCCGGCCTATGGCGGCGATACCGTCTGGGCCAACACGGCGCGCGCCTACGAGCGCCTGCCCGACGAACTCAAGCGCCTGGCCGACGGCCTCTGGGCCGTGCACAGCAACGACTACGACTACGGCGCCACGCGCGTGGTGGTCGAGGAGCAGCGGCTGCACCATCACCGGAACGTCTTCGTCTCGGCGGTGTTCGAGGCCGAGCACCCCCTGGTGCACGTGCATCCGGTCTCGGGCGAGCGGGCATTGCTGCTGGGACATTTCATCAAGCGGATCTCGGGTTTCTCCAGCACCGAATCGGCCCGCATCTTCGAGCTGCTGCAGAACCGCGTGATCGCGCTGGAGAACACCGTGCGCTGGAGTTGGCGGCAGGACGACGTCGCGATCTGGGACAACCGCGCGACGCAGCACTACGCGGTCAACGACTATGGCGACCAGCCGCGCGTGGTGCGCCGCGTCACGGTCGAGGGTGAACCGGCCGTGGCCGTCGATGGCCGGCGCAGTCGCACCCGCCGCCGCCCGGATGCCGTCAACGACGAGCAGATCAGCGCCGCGATCGCGCAGGCGGCCTGAGCGCTACCGCCCGCACGGTGCCGGCGCGCGTGCCGGCGGCGCGGCCGTCGAAGGACCGCTGCCTCGAGGATCGCCGGGCGTGTCTGGCGACACGCCGTGCTGGGTCGATCGTCATCAGACCGACTCGCCTTATGTTGTAGGAGCTTTTCCAGACTGACTGTTCATACATTTTCATCATAAGCAAGCAATGAATCAGTCGTTCGCTTGAGGGAGGCGGGCGCCTAGAGTCTGACGCTCTGCCGCCGTCACGATGCCGGCGAGCGTCTTCCCAGGATGATTCGAATGACCGCCGTTTCCGATTCCCCGACCACTTCCCAGGCTTCCCGCACGTCCCAGGACTTCGAGATCCGTCCTTTCGATGCCCCCGTGGGCGCCGAGATCGTCGGTCTGGACATCTCGCAGCCCATCGACGAGGCCGACTTCGCGCGCATCCACCGCGCCCACCTCGACCACCACGTGCTGGTCTTCCGCGACCAGCGGGTCTCGCCCGATGCGCACATCGCGTTCAGCCGCCGCTTCGGCGAGCTGGAGATCCACGTGCTGCACCAGTTCCAACTGCCGCGGCATCCGGAGATCCTGATCGTTTCCAACATCAAGGAGAACGGCGAGCCGATCGGCCTGGGCGACGCGGGCGTCTACTGGCACTCCGACATCTCTTACAAGCCCCGACCCAGCCTGGGTTCGCTGCTGCACGCGCAGGAGCTGCCGGCCGAGGGCGGCGACACGCTCTTCGCCGACCAGCACCTGGCCTGGGAATCGCTGAGCCCCGAACTCCAGGAACGCATCCTGCCGCTGAAGGCCGAGCACAGCTACCTCGCCAAGTACGAGGAACTGCGCGCGAAGAACCCGTGGCGCCCGAAGCTCTCGCAGGCGCAGATCGACCAGGTCGCGCCGGCCGTGCATCCGGTGGTGCGCACGCACCCGGAGACCGGGCGCAAGGCGCTGTTCGTCAGCGAGCATTTCACGACCCGCATCGTCGATCTGCCGAAGGAGAAGGGCGACGCGCTGCTGGCCGAATTGTTCGCGCACAGCGTGAAGCCCGAGTTCATCTACCGCCACTCATGGCGCCCGCACGACCTCGTCTTCTGGGACAACCGCTCGCTGATGCACCTGGCCGCCGGCACGCCCGACCACCTGCGCCGCCGCCTCAACCGCACCACCGTCGTCGGCGACGCGCCGTTCTGATGACCGCCGACATGAAATCCCACGCCATGCACCGTTTCACCCGCCGCGCCGCGGCCGCCGTCGTCGGCCTGGGCCTGCTCGCCGGCAGCCTCGCCGCGCAGGCCGAGGGCCAGATCCGCATCGCCCGCCAGTTCGGCATCGTCTACCTG
>JAKONL010000049.1 GCA_022701965.1 Burkholderiaceae bacterium
TCGGACAAGCGCGGCAGGTCGGCCGCGAGCGGCGGGCGCTAGCCCCCCTCGGGGGAAGCAGCGTACGCGGGCCGGATCGGCCCGCGGCCGCGACCTCAGTGGATCATCTGCATCCTGGCGTCGAACAGCTGGTCGAACTGCGACAACCAGGGCTCGGCGAGCACCCGGATCTCGGCGTCGTGCCGGAGGATGCGCTGCATCACGCGCATCTTCTCGGCGCGGGCCTCGCGCGGCAGCTCCTCGGTGCGGGCCTTGAAGCGCAGCTGCTCGATCAGCACCGCGCAGACGCCTTCGCAGCGGACCACCGCGTCCCAGTCCTCGGTGCGGGCCGCCTCCAGCATCTGGCGGCTGACCTCCTCGATGGCCTGGTAGTAGTCGAGCAGCGTGTCCTGCATGGGAAGCTCCGTGCGAAGGGCGTGCAAGTCCAAGGCGGTGCGGGCGGCGGGCGACCCGTTCATGCCGCTTGCGCCGTCCGCGCCTGTTGCGCGCCTTGCAGGCGACCCATTTCCTTCCAGCCGTCGGCCACCGGCGAGATCAGCGCCACGACTTCGGTGAGCGCGGCCGCGTCGTTGCGGATGTTCGCGTGCGTAAGGCGGCCGATGCAGTAGTCGTACAGGGCGCGCAGCCGCGCCGCGAGATCGCCGCCGCGCTTCTCGTCGAGCCCGCCCTTGAGGCCTTCCTCGAGCAGCCGCACGGCGCGCTGGATCTGCACGCCCTTGCCCGCCACGTCGCCGCGCGACAGCGCGCCGCGGGCGGCGTTGACAGCCTGCAGGAGGCCGTCGAACACCATGACGATCAGCTGGTGCGGATCGGCGCCGATGACGCCGGACTGGGCACCGACGGTCTTGTAGGCAGCGGCGGCGCGGAGGCTTGGAGGGGTGTACATGGCGTGTTCCTTGGGGCAGTGCGTTTGCGTTTCTTGTATTTGTTATCGGCATCCTGCCGTCGAACTCAACGACTAGATTCGACCGGCCGGTCAACTCGTCGATTTGTTCCAGAGCGTGATCTGCTGCGTCACGTAGGTGTTGAGCGCCGTCAGCGAGGCGATGGTCGTGTCGAGCGTGGCGTACTGCTTGCGCAGGCGCGTCTCGGTCAGCGACAGGCGGTCGTTCACCTTGTCCTGGTCCTTGCCGTTGGCCGTCTTCTGGGCCTGCAGCGCGGTGGTCTTGATCTCGAACGCGCCGGACGTCGCGATCGCCGCCCGCGTGAAGGCCGACATCCGCGTGGCGAAACCGGTCGCGGTGGCGTCGCCGCCGTTCGTGTCCGCCTCGGCCGCGAAGAACTGCTTCACGGCCACCGGATTCTTGAGTGCGTTGTCGAGCTTGGCGGCATCGACGGCCAGGTTGCCCGCGCCGCCGCTGGCGATCGAGATGCCCAGGTCCGACAGCTGCCTGAGGGCGCCGCCACCCGACGCCGAGCCCACGAGCTGGCGCAGCGCGTTCTGCAGGCCCGTGGTCGTCGCGTCGCCCTGCAGCAGCGCTGCGACCTTGGTGGCGGGGTCGTATTTGGTCGCCGTGTTGAGCATCGTGTTGGTGGCGTTGTAGGCCGTCACGAAGGCGTTGACTGCGCTCTTCATCGAGCCGGTGTCGGTGGACGCGGTGATGTCGACCGCGCTGGTGGTGACCTGCGAGAGCGTCAGCGCCACGCCGGGAATGGTGTCCGCCAGCGTATTGCTGGCGGACACCACGGCGATGCCGTTGATCGTCGCCTTCGCGTTCAGGCCGTACTGCACCGGGTTGGCCGCCATGCCCGCGCCCGCGGCCGGGTTGTCGAAGGCGAGCGCGCCGAGCCCGGGTGCACCCGCCGCCGCTTTGCCGTCGTCGGCCGCCTGCACGCGAAAGCCGGTCGCCTCGCCGGTGGCGGTGGAACGCATCAGCAGGCGCTCGCCCGAGAGGTCCTTGAGCACCGTCGCCGTGACGCCGGCACCCGCCGCGTTGATCTTCTGCGCGATGGTGTTCATGTTGTCGGCCGCGTCGATGTCGACCGAGACCGCGACGGCGCTGCCGGCGGCGAAGGTCGGGCTGGCGTCGGCGCTCCAGGTGCCGAGCTGGATCGACAGCGTGCCGCCGCCCACGGTCGTGCCGGCGGCGACCGCCGACGAGGCCGTCGACTGGGCACGCGCGAGCTGCGACACCGTCACGCCGAACGAGCTCAGCGACGCCGCCGAACCGCTGGTCACGCTCGCCGACACCGCCGTGGCGTTGCTCGAGGCGACCGACTTCGCCGTCCAGGTGGCGGCCTTCGCCAGCGCGTCCACGGCGTCCGACAGCGTCGACATCTGCGACTTGATGGAACCGAAGGCCGAGATCTTGCTGTCGAGCGCGGTGGCCTTGGTCTGCAGCGAGGTCAGCGGCTTCTTCTCGAGCGCCATCAGCTTGGTGATGGTGCCCTCGACGTCGATCCCGCTGCCGATGCCCAACGACTGGATCGTGGCCATTGCGTACTCCTGGAAATAAAGAAAGGCGGCGACGGAGATTGTCCGTTCGCCGCCTCGGGGTGAACCGCTCAGGAAGCCCGGTTACGGGCCTCAGTTCGTTCGATCACTTCAGCAGCGACAGCACGTTCTGCGGCAGCTGGTTGGCCTGCGCGACCATCGCGGTGCCGGCCTGCTGCAGGATCTGCGAGCGCGACATGCTGGCCGTCTCGGCCGCGAAGTCGGCGTCCTGGATGCGGCTGCGCGATGCGGTCAGGTTCTCGGTCGTGGTCGCGAGGTTGGAGACCACCGATTCGAATCGGTTCTGGATCGCGCCGAGGTCGGCACGGGCGGAGTTGACCGACTTCAGGGCCGCGTCCATCGCGAGGATCGCGTTGTCGGCGCCGTCGACCGTATCGATCGACAGGCCGGAGAAACCGATCTGCGCGGTGCCGGCCGTGGTGATCGTCGCGGCCGTCGTGCCGGCCGTCAGGCCGGTGTTGGTCAAGGTGCCGCCGATGACGATCGGTGCGCTGCCCGAGCTGGTCAGCGTGATGGCGCCGGATGCGGCCGCCGTGGCGACCACGCCGGTATCGGCCGTCTTCTTGTTGATCGCGGCGGCGACGTTCGCGCCCTGGCCGGCGGCATCGGCACCAGCCGAGACCGCGCCGATGTTCATGCCGTTGATCGTGAAGGCGTTGGCGGTGATGGCGCCGACCGCGGGTGCCGCACCGGCGGCAGTCGTCGCGGAGTAGGTGTCGACGCTGGTCCAGGAACCGAGCGCGGTGGTCCTGGCGTTGGCGATGCCCGACACGTTGATCGTCTCGCCCTGGTTGGCGCCGACCTGGAAGGCCTGGGCGGTGAACGAACCGTCGATCAGCTTGGTGCCGTTGAACGACGTGGTGGATGCGACGCGGTCGATTTCGCTCTTGAGCTGGGAGACTTCCTTCTGCAGCGCGGCACGGTCTTCGGTCGAGTTGGTCGCGTTGCGGGACTGCACGGCCAGTTCACGGATGCGCTGCAGGTTGTTGCCGATGGTGCCGAGCGCGCCTTCGGCCGTCTGCGCCAGGGAGATGCCGTCGTTGGCGTTGCGGCCAGCTTGCGTCAGGCCCTTGATCTGCGCCGTCATGCGCTCGGAGATGGCCAGGCCGGCGGCGTCGTCCTTGGCGCTGTTGATGCGCATGCCCGAGGACAGGCGCTGCATCGAGGTGGCCAGCGAGTTCTGGCTGGACGACAGGTTGCGCTGAGCGGTGAGCGAGCTGATGTTGGTGTTGATGATCGATGCCATGACGAGACTCCTGTTGACTGATGGGGTTGCGGCATCTCTGCCACCGGTCGAACCCCGCTTCGAGGCCCGATGAGTGGTTTTCGGGCGATCGGCACCGGCCCTTTAGCTTTTCTTTTTTGATTTTTTCCCTCAAGAAATCGCTTGAAGTGAGGAGTGGCTGACCGCCAGGCTGTTACAGACGGTCGTTTTCAACGCGAAAACTGTCTCTCCTCCACAACAGCCAGACGCAATCCTGAAGAAATCTTTTCAGACGTCCCGTCACCGGCGTGTGACCAGTGCTTTCGACCGCCTCGTCAGAGAGGCAGGCAAAGGTGAACTTTCGGATGTGGATAGCTGCTTTTGTGACCGAGAAGCTCTAAACCAAAGTCTTCATTTAGAAAATGTGAATTCTTTGGTTGTAGGAATCTGCCTTGCAAGCCTGTCAGGCAAGCTGAAGTTGTTAACAGATCCTTACCTATTAAAGTTTTTGTTACGGACATCAGAATCGGCCTATCGAACGACAGGACCTCGGTCCGCAAAGGTAATCGAAATGACGAGTGAACAGATGCTGGCGGAGATCAAGGAAGCCAACCTCACGTACCTCATGCTTGCCCAGAGCCTGATCCGCCAGGACAAGGCCCAGGCCCTGTTCCGCCTCGGCATCTCCGAGGAATCGGCCGACCTGATCGAAATGCTCTCGCCGGCGCAGGTCATGAAGCTGGCCTCCGGGAACATGCTGCTGTGCCGCTTCCGTGCCGGCGACGACATGGTCTGGAGTCTCCTGACCAACCACAACGTCGCGGGCCGCACCGCGAACGACGCCACGACACGGCTGCACGCCAACATCGTGATGTCGGGCAGTTTCGCCGAAACCTCGTCCTGAGAACAGGGAGCCCGTCGCCATGGCCGTACAGAAAAGCATCCTCGCGGAATCGCGCCAGATCGAGCGCGCCGTCAGCCTGATCGGGATGGGCGCACGACTGCAGGTGCTCGAGAGCGAGACCTCGCTGTCGTACGAGCGCCTGCTGCGGCTCTACAAGGAGGTCGCCGGCAAGTCGCCGTCCAAGGGCCAGCTGCCGTTCTCGACCGACTGGTTCCTCACCTGGCAGCCGAACATCCACGCGTCGCTGTTCCAGAACATCTACACCTACCTCAACAAGACCAGCGACATCGACGGCATCGACGCACTGATCAAGGCCTACCAGCTCTACACCGAGCAGACCGAGGCCTGCGGACTCGAGCAGCAGTTGTCGATCACCCGCGCCTGGCGCCTGGTGCGCTTCATGGAGAACGAGATGCTCGCCATGACGAAGTGCAGCAAGTGCGGCGGCCACTTCGTGACCGAGCCCTACGAGAACGCGCGCAACTACGTGTGCGGCCTGTGCGTGCCGCCCGCGCGCGCCGGCAAGGGCGTGGCGGCCGGGAGCATCCAGCTGCAGTGAAGCCGCCCGGCCGGCGCGGCCGCCTAAGACACGAGAAGGGCCCTTTCGAGGGCCCTTTTTCATCGACCGCCACCGGCTCGCGACAGGCCCAATGAAGCCTACTGAACCTACAGAAGCGCCATGTTCGTCATCATCGGTTACCTCGTCGCCATCGGCTGCATCTTCGGCGGCTACATCATCCACGGCGGCAACATCGC
>JAKONL010000056.1 GCA_022701965.1 Burkholderiaceae bacterium
GATCGAACCGCAGCGACCTGCGGTACCGGCGTCGGAGACGGAGACCCGAATTGAAAAGAACCCTCGCCATCGTCGCTGCCGCCGCGTGCGCAGCCCTCGCCGTCCTGCCCGTTGCCGCGCAGGGCACCTGGCCCGACAAACCCGTGAAGCTCGTGCTGCCCTACCCGCCCGGCGGCAACGTCGACGGTGCCGCCCGCATCGTCAGCGAGCAGTTGCAGGCTGCCTTCAGGCAGCCGTTCCTGGTCGACAACCGGCCCGGCGCCGGCGGCATGATCGCGGCCGAAGCGGTCGCCAAGTCCGCGCCCGACGGCTACACCTTCTTCATGGGCGCCAACGGCCCGATCCTGTTCTCGCCGACGATCTTCAGGCGCGACGCCTACGATTGGAAGAAGGACTTCGCGCCGGTGAGCTCGGTGTCATTCACGCCGCTGGTGCTGCAGGTGCATCCGGCGACGCCCTACCGGACGGTCGCCGACCTGCTCGCCGAGGGCAGGAAGCCGGGCAACAAGCTGACCATGGCATCGCCCGGCGCCGGCACGCAGAACCACCTGGTGAGCGAATACCTGCAGCGCGAGAGCGGAGCGCACTGGACCACCGCGCACTACAAGGGCAACGCGCCGGCCACCACCGACCTGCTCGGCGGACAGGTGCAATTCAACTTCGACCAGATCTCGGTCGCCGGCCCATTCATCAAGGAAGGCCGCACGCGCGCGCTCGCGGTGACGTCGCCCAAGCGCCTGCCGCAGCTGCCCGACGTGCCAACGCTGCAGGAAGCGGGCTTCAAGGATTTCAGCACCGAGACCTTCACCGGCATCCTCGCGCCTCGCGCGACGCCGCCGGAGATCGTCGCCCGTCTGTCGGAGGCGCTGCAGAAGATCCTCGCGGACAAGGCCGTGCAGGCGAAGTTCCAGGTGCTGGGCTCCGAGGCCCGCGGCAGTACACCCGAGCAGTTCACCCAGTTCCTGACCAAGGAAGACGCACGGTGGATGCCGGTCATCAGGCAGGCCAACATTTCCGCGGAGTGACCATGCGCACCAGCGTCTACGTCGAAGGCTTCGGCCACAAGAACCCGATTCCGGCGGCCTGCCGCATCGGTCCGCTGCTCGAGAGCGGCAGCATCCAGGGCAACGATCCGGCCACCGGCAAGCCCGCCGACACCATCGAGGCGCAGTGCCGCTTCATGCTCGACAACGTGCGCCGCATCGTCGAGGCGGCGGGCGGCGGCACGCAGCACATCGCCAAGCTCACGGTCTGGATGAAGGACCGCAGCCAGCGCCCGGCGCTCAACGTGCCGTGGCTGGAGATGTTCCCCGACGCCGCCTCGCGCCCCGCGCGCCACGCGATCGTCGCGCCCGAGCTCGACATGGGGAAGCTCGTCGAGTGCAGCTTCACCGCGTGGATCGACTGAACCCCAAGGACACCATGCCCGACTACCTTCCCTTCGACCCTCACCCGCGCGCCCCGGTGCCGCTGCCGCCCGCGCTGTCGTGCGACAGCCAGTTCCATGTCTTCGGCCCGCGCGACCGCTATCCCGTGCGCCCCAACGCCGCCTACGAGATGCCGACCGCCACCTGGCAGGTCGCGCAAAAGCTGCACGCCACGCTCGGCATCCAGCGCGGCGTGATCGTCCAGGCGACCACCTACGGCGCCGACCATACGGTGGTGCTCGATGCGCTCGACGGCCTCAACGCCGGCGGTCTGCGGCGCTACATGGCCTGCGCCAACGCCGCGGTGCTGACCGAGCGCGACGACGCCTACCTGCAGAAACTGCACGACGCCGGCGTGCGCGGCGCGCGCTTCACGCGCGGCGGGCTCGGCATCAGCCTCACGCCCGCCGAGCAGGCGCGCGCCTTCGCCCGCGTGAAGGAGCTCGGCTGGTACGTCAAGGTGCAGCCCGAGCCCGACGGCATCGCCGCGCAGCTCGCGACCTTCGAGTCGCTCGACGTGCCGGTGCTGCTCGACCACATGGGCCGCGCCGACCCGGCGCGCGGCGACGCCGACCCCAGCCTCGCGCGCATGCTCGACCTGTTCGGGCGCGGCAACTTCTGGGTGATGCTGTCGCTGTCCGAGAAGATCTCGAAGACCGGCCCGCCCTGGGACGACGTCGTGCCGCTCGCGCAGCGGCTGATCGACGCGGCGCCGGACCGCTGCGTCTGGGGCAGCGACTGGCCGCATCCCGTCTCGGTCAGGCAGCCGCCCAACGAAGGCGCGCTGCTCGAACTGCTCTACCGCTTCGTCCCCGATGCCGCCACGCGGCGGAAGGTGCTCGTCGACAACCCCGCCCGCTTCTTCGGATTCGAGACCGCATGAAACTCATCAGCTACCTCCACGGCGGGGCCTCGCACTGGGGCTGCGTCACCGGCGACGACCGAGTCGTCGACCTCGGCCGCCGCCTGCCGGCCATCGCGTCCGTCGCGGCATTGCTCGAAGGCGGCGAAAGCGCGCTGGCAGAGGCGCGCAAGGCGGCCGAAAGCGCGCCGCCCGACCTCGCCTTGTCGGACGTGCGCCTGGAAACCCCGATCGCGCGGCCGCGCCGCGTCTTCTGCATCGGCGTGAACTACGCGCACCGCAACGCCGAGTACAAGGACGGCAGCGATCTGCCCAAGCATCCGAGCATCTTCATGCGCGTGGCCGAGTCCTTCGTCGGCCACGGCGAGCCGCTGATGCAGCCGCTCGAATCGACACAGCTCGACTACGAAGGCGAGATCGCGATCGTCATCGGCCGCAGCGCCCGCCGCGTGAAGGGCGATGCGGCGCTGGCCTGCATCGCCGGCCTGACCTGCATGAACGAGGGCACGATCCGCGACTGGGTGCATCACGCCAAGTTCAACGTCACGCAGGGCAAGAACTGGAACGCCTCCGGCGCCATCGGCCCCTGGATCGTCACCGCCGACGAATTCCCCGAGGGCTACGGTGCGCTGCGCGTGCGCACGCGCGTCAACGGCGAGACGCGCCAGGACGACACCACGGCCCACCTGATGTTCGACTTCGCGCACCTGGTCGAGTACCTCTCGACGTTCACGACGCTGCAGCCCGGCGACATCGTCGCGACCGGCACGCCGACCGGCGCGGGCGTCCGCTTCGACCCGCCGAAGTTCCTGCGGCCCGGCGACGTGGTGGAGGTCGAGGTCGACGGCGTGGGCGTGCTGCGCAACGTCGTGCAGGCTGAGAAGGAGATCGCATGAGCCTGGACACCGCCACCCTGTCGCAGGCCGCCGAACGGTTGGAACAGGCCGAGCGCACGCGGGTCGCGTGCCGCCAGTTCTCGCTCGACTACCCCGGCATGACCATCGACGACGCCTACGCGATCCAGCATGCGTGGATGCAGCTCAAGCTGCGCAACGGCCGCACGGTCAAGGGCCACAAGATCGGCCTGACCTCGAAGGCCATGCAGCGCGCGGTGAACATCGCCGAACCCGACTACGGCACGCTGCTCGACGACATGTTCCATCGCGACGGCGCGGTGATCCCGTCGGAGCGCTTCCTGCAGCTCAAGATCGAGGCCGAGCTGGCCTTCGTGCTGGCCCGGCCGCTGTCGGGCCCGGACTGCACGCTGTTCGACGTGCTCGACGCCACCGCGTACGTCACGCCGGCGCTGGAGATCCTCGACGCGCGGATCCAGCGGGTCGATCCGGAGACCGGACGCATGCGCAACGTGCTCGACACCATCTCGGACAACGCGGCCAACGCGGCGCTGGTGCTCGGCGGCCGCCCCTTCAAGCCGGCGACCGTCGATGTCGACATGCGGCGCATCGGCGCCATCGTGAGCCGCAACGGCGAGGTGGAAGAAACCGGTCTGGCCGCGGGCGTGCTGAACCACCCCGGCTACGGCGTCGCCTGGCTGGCCAACCGGCTGCACCGCTTCGGCGTCGCGCTGCAACCCGGGCAGGTCATCCTCGCGGGCTCGTTCATCCGGCCGATCGAGGTCGGCAAGGGCGACACGGTGGTGGCGGACTACGGCGAGTTCGGCACCGTGTCCTGCCATTTCGGGTGAACGCGATGCCTGCGCCAATCAACCATTTCAAGCACGCGCTGGCCGCCGGCGTGCCGCAGATCGGCCTCTGGTCGACGCTGCCCGACCCGTACGTCTCGGAGATCGTCGCCGGCGCCGGCTACGACTGGGTGCTGCTGGACACCGAGCACACCCCGACCGACGTGCCGCGCATGCTGCACCAGCTGCAGGCCGTGAGCGCAGCGATTGCGGCCGACGCGGCGCGCCGCACGTCGGCCGTCGTGCGGCCCGACTGGAACGATGCCGTATTGATCAAGCGCTATCTGGACATCGGTGCGCAAAGCCTGCTGCTGCCGTTCGTCCAGACCGCGGCCGAGGCCGAGGCCGCCGTGCGCGCGACCCGCTATGCACCGGCGGGCATCCGCGGCATGGGCGGATCGACGCGCGCGTCGAACTTCGGCCGCACGCGCGACTACGTCGCGACCGCGCAGGACGAGCTCTGCGTGCTGGTGCAGGTCGAGACGCGCGAGGCGCTCGACAACCTGGATGCGATCCTCGCCGTCGACGGCATCGACGGCGTGTTCATCGGGCCGGCCGACCTGTCGGCCAGCCTGGGCCATCCCGGCAACCCGGGACACGCCGACGTTCGCGGCGCGATCGACGACGCGATCGTCCGCATCCGCGCTGCCGGCAAGGCGCCCGGCATCCTGATGACGGACGAGGTGCGGGCGCGCGAATGTCTCGCGCTCGGCGCCCTCTTCGTCGCGGTGGCCGTCGACCTGCTCATCCTCGCGCGCGGTGCCGAGGCGGCGGCCAAGCGTTTCACGCCGCGTCCGCTCGATCCCGTTCCGGCCCCGGCCGCGTACTGAGGCCCTGCGGACCGCCGACCCTGCGGATCTCCGAATAAGCACATGCAGATTCAGTATTTGTAATTGGCATGCTCCATGCGTCATG
>JAKONL010000061.1 GCA_022701965.1 Burkholderiaceae bacterium
CCGTGGCGTCCGAAGCTCTCGCAGGCGCAGATCGACCAGGTCGCGCCCGCCGTCCAGCCGGTGGTCCGCACGCACCCGGAGACCGGCCGGAAAGCGCTGTTCGTCAGCGAGCATTTCACGACCGCCATCGTCGGGCTCTCTCGCGAGGAGAGCGACGAGCTGCTGGCCGAACTCTTCGCGCACAGCGTCAGGCCGGAGTTCGTCTACCGCCATCAATGGAAACCGCACGATCTGGTCTTCTGGGACAACCGGTCGCTGATGCATCTGGCCGCCGGTACGCCCGACCACCTGCGGCGCAAGCTCTATCGCACGACGGTCGTCGGCGACATCCCCCATTGATCGCAGACAGGACCTCGTACCCCATGAATCGTTTCGCACGCATCGCCGCTTCCATCGCGACCGGCGCCGCCCTCCTGACGGCCGGCCTCGCGGCGCAAGCCGAAGGCCAGATCCGCATCGCCGAGCAGTTCGGGGTCGTGTACCTGCTGCTGAACGTCGCGCAGGACCAGAAGCTGATCGAGAAGCATGCCAAGGCCGCGGGCGTCGATGCCAAAGTCGAATGGGTGAAGCTCTCGGGCGGCTCCGCGGTGAACGACGCGCTGCTGTCGGGGAACATCGAGATCGCCGGTGCGGGCGTCGGCCCGCTGCTCACGATCTGGGACCGTACCAGGGGCAAGCAGAACGTCAGGGGCGTGGCCTCGCTCGGCAACTTCCCGTACTACCTCGTGAGCAACAACCCAGCCGTGAAGACGATCGCCGATTTCACCGACAAGGACCGCATCGCCGTGCCGGCCGTCGGCGTTTCGGTGCAGTCGCGCGTCCTGCAGCTGGCCTCGGCCAAGCTCTGGGGCGACAAGGATCACGCTAGGCTCGACAGGATCAGCGTCGCGCTGCCGCATCCCGATGCGGCCGCGGCCATCATCAAGGGCGGCACCGAGATCACCGGGCACTTCGGCAACCCGCCGTTCCAGGAGCAGGAGCTCGAAGGCAACCCGCAGGCGCATATCGTGCTGCGCTCCTACGAGGTGATGGGCGGCCCGTCGTCGGCCACCGTCCTGTACGCCACCGAGAAATTCCGCAGCGAGAACCCCAAGACCTACAAGGCGTTCGTCGCCGCGCTGGACGAAGCGGCTGCGTTCGTCGCCGCGAATCCGGAGAAGGCCGCCGACATCTACATCAAGGTCGGCAACGCGAAGATCGACCGCAGCCTGCTGCTGAAGATCATCCGGAACCCCGAGGTGCAGTTCAAGACCACGCCGCAGAACACCTACGCGCTGGCCGAGTTCATGCACCGCGTCGGCGCGATCCGGAACAAGCCGGCCTCGGCGAAGGATTACTTCTTCGACGATGCGCACAACGCCGCGGGCAACTGAGCATGGGCGTGGCTCTGGACATTCCGCGGGCGGCCTCGTCCGTATCGCGCCGAGGCACCGATGCGCAGTCGGATGCCGACAACGCACGTGCACTGCATCTGCGGCCGCCGGGCGAAGTGAGGTCGCCTGGCGCAGAAGGCCCTTCGCATGCGTCGCACGCTTCGGCGCTGCTCCAGGTCGACGGCGTCAGCCTCGAATACCGCACGCCCGAGCGCGTCGTTCGCGCCACGCATCGCGTGAGCTTCGACCTGCACGAGGCCGACCGTTTCGTGCTGCTCGGCCCGTCGGGTTGCGGCAAGTCGACCCTGCTCAAGGCGATCGGCGGCTTCATCGCACCGGTCGAAGGCGAGATCCGTCTCGACGGCCGCCGGGTCACGGCGCCCGGGCCGGACCGCATCGTCGTCTTCCAGGAATTCGACCAGCTGCCGCCGTGGAAGACCGTGAAGCAGAACGTCATGTTCCCGCTGCTGGCGTCGCGCAGGCTCGGGCGGAAGGAAGCGGCGGAGCGCGCGCTGCACTACCTCGACAAGGTCGGTCTCGCGCCGTTCGCCGATGTCCATCCGCACCAGCTCTCCGGTGGCATGAAGCAGCGTGTGGCGATCGCCCGCGCGCTGGCGATGCAGCCGCGCGTGCTGCTCATGGACGAGCCGTTCGCCGCCCTCGACGCGCTCACGCGCCGCAAGATGCAGGAAGAGCTGCTCGAACTCTGGGCGGAGGTACGGTTCACGCTGCTCTTCGTCACCCATTCCATCGAGGAAGCGCTGGTGGTCGGAAACCGCATCGCGCTGCTGTCGCCGCATCCCGGGCGGATGCGCGCCGAGCTCAACAGCCACGACTTCACGCTGGAGAGTCAGGGCGGCGTGGAGTTCCAGGCCGCGGCGCAGCGCATCCACAACATGCTGTTCGAGGTGCCCGAGAAGCCGTTCGCCGAAAGACGCGCGGCATGAGCGCCGTCGTCGATCCCCCGATCCGGCCCGAGTACGAGCATCGGTTGACGCCTTTCACCGAGGTGCCGGTCGAGCGCTCGCTGCCGTGGTCGACGCGGCTCTGGTCCCAGGGCTGGCTGCGCAAGGGGCTGATCCTGGTCGCGCTGGCCGCGCTCTGGGAGGTCGCCGCGCGCTGGCAGGACAACGACCTGCTGCTGCCGACCTTCCTCGCCACGGCACGCGCGCTGGTCGAGGGGCTCGCGAGCGGCGAGCTGATCGACAAGGTGCGCATCTCGATGGCGGTGCTGCTCCAGGGCTACGTGGCCGGCGTGCTGCTGGCCTTCGCGCTCACCACGCTGGCGGTGTCGACGCAGATCGGCCGCGACCTGCTGGGCACGCTGACATCGATGTTCAACCCGCTGCCCGCGATCGCGCTGCTGCCGCTGGCGCTACTGTGGTTCGGCCTCGGACGCGGCAGCCTGGTCTTCGTGCTGATCCACTCGGTGCTGTGGCCGCTCGCGCTCAACACCTATGCGGGCTTCCAGGGCGTGCCGGAGACGCTGCGCATGGCGGGGCGCAACTACGGACTCAACGGCCTGCGCTACGTGCTGCAGATCCTGGTGCCGGCCGCGCTGCCCGCGATCCTCTCGGGCCTGAAGATCGGCTGGGCCTTCGCCTGGCGCACGCTGATCGCGGCCGAACTGGTCTTCGGCGCCTC
>JAKONL010000071.1 GCA_022701965.1 Burkholderiaceae bacterium
CGCGCGGCTGCAGCTCGTCAAGCAGGCCGCAGACGGTATTGACGATGTCGATGTTGGGCTTCTCGTTCCAGCCGCCGACGTTGTAGGTCTCGCCGAGACGCCCGGCTTCGAGCACGCGACGGATCGCGCTGCAGTGGTCCTTGACGTAGAGCCAGTCGCGCACCTGCATGCCGTCGCCATAGACCGGCAGCGGCTTGCCGGCGAGGGCGTTGACGATCATCAGCGGAATGAGCTTCTCGGGGAAGTGGTACGGCCCGTAGTTGTTGGAGCAGTTGGTGGTCAGCACCGGCAGTCCGTAGGTGTGGTGCCAGGCACGCACCAGATGATCGCTCGCCGCCTTGCTGGCCGAGTAGGGACTGTTGGGCTCGTAGGTGTGCGCTTCGGTGAAGGCCGGATCGGTGGCGGAGAGCGAGCCGTAGACCTCGTCGGTCGACACGTGCAGGAAGCGGAATGCGGCCTGATCGTCGGCCGGCAGCGACTTCCAGTGTCCGCGCACGGACTCGAGCAGCCGGAACGTGCCCAGGACGTTGGTCTGGACGAAGTCCTCGGGGCCGTGGATCGACCGGTCGACGTGCGACTCGGCCGCGAAGTTCACGACGGCGCGCGGCTTGTGCTCGGCCAGGAGGCGTTCGACCAGCGCGCTGTCGCCGATGTCGCCCTGCACGAACACGTGCGCCGGGTTGCCCTTGAGCGAGGCCAGCGTCTCGAGATTGCCCGCGTAGGTGAGCTTGTCCAGATTGATCACCGGCTCGTTGCCGGCCGCGAGCCAGTCGAGTACGAAGTTCGCGCCGATGAAGCCGGCGCCGCCAGTAACCAGGATCATGTGAGAAGGTGTCCTTTGTTGTGTGCACGCACGCTGCCTCGCGCAGCGACTTCCGAGATTATCCACAGCGCAACTTCAACCAAAAAATATCGGCATCCGGACTTATCCCGATCCGTACCGAGGGTTTGAAACCGTCTGTGTTCGGATTTCGCCCGATTTTTCACGCTTTGGAAGCCTCCGCTCCTCGAAGAAGCAACGCTATAGCTATTCGCCCTTTGCAATATTGCGTTACATTTAGCGACTGCTTTAGTTCTCACGCAGTTTGAGGGTCTACGTCCTCAGCCTCTACGATCACGCACTTTCCGCAACCTCTGCCGCTCAATCCACTCATGACCAACTCCATTCACCCTGTAGTCCTCTGCGGCGGCAGCGGTACGCGTCTCTGGCCTCTGTCGCGCAAGGCGCTGCCCAAGCAGTTCGCACCGCTGATCGACGGCAAGAGCCTGCTGCAACTCACGCTCGAGCGCCTGCGCGTGCTCAACGACGCGATCACCTGCGTCGCCTCGGACGACCACCGCTTTTTGGTGCAGGAGGCGCTCGACGCCGCCAAGGTCTCCGGCCACCAGATCCTCGAACCCGTCGGCCGCAACACGGCCGCCGCCATGGCCGCCGCGGCGCTGCTGGCCGCGCCGGACGACCTGCTGCTGTTCGCGCCCGCCGACCACCACATCCCCGATGCGGAAGCCTTCGCCAAGACCGTACGTGCCGGCGTTCCCGCCGCGCTGGCCGGCCGGATCGTCACCTTCGGCATCGTGCCGACCTTCCCGAGCACGGCCTACGGCTACATCGAGGCGGGCACCGCGCTCGAAGGCTCCGAGGGCAATTCGGTCGTGCGCTTCGTCGAGAAGCCGACGGCCGACGTGGCCCAGTCGCTGCTCCTGAAAGGTGGCTACTTCTGGAACGCGGGGATCTTCCTGGTGCGTGCCGGCACGCTGATCGAGGCCCTGCGCGAGCAGGCGCCCGACATCCTCGCCGCCTGCCAGAAGGCCACCGCGTCGACGGCGCCCGACGGCAACTTCGTCCGGCTCGATCGCGAAGCCTTCGCGGCCTGCCGCAGCGAGAGCATCGACTACGCCGTGCTCGAGAACCACAAGGCGATCGCCGTCGTGAAGTTCGAGGGTGCCTGGAGCGACGTCGGAAGCTGGAACGCGGTCGCGAACCTCTACCCGGCCGACGATGCCGGCAACCGTCTCAACGGCCATGCCAGTGCGCTCAACGCCCGCAACACCTTCGTGCACGCTCCGCTGCGCCCGGTCGTGGCCCTGGGCACCGAGGACCTGATCATCGTGGACACGCAGGACGCCGTGCTGGTCGCGAGCGTCGCGTATGCGGAACAGGTGAAGGACGTCGTCGCGATGCTCAATCGCGAAGGCCGCACCGAGGCGATCGAGCATCGCCGCGTGGCGCGTCCGTGGGGCGCCTACGACGGCGTCGATTCGGGCGAGCGCTTCCAGGTCAAGCGGCTCACCGTCAAGCCGGGCGCCAAGCTGTCGCTGCAGATGCACCACCACCGCGCCGAGCACTGGGTGGTCGTGAAGGGCACCGCGTTGGTCACCCGCGACGACGAGACCGTGATGGTGCGCGAAAATGAATCCGTCTATATCCCACTGGGCACCGTGCACCGGCTGGAGAATCCGGGCAAGGTGATGCTGGAAGTGATCGAAGTCCAGTCCGGCGCCTACCTCGGAGAAGACGACATCGTTCGCTACGACGACACCTATGGTCGCGTCACCCCCATCAACGCTCTCAAGAAATGACTACTCCTTCCAAAAAAGCACTCATCACCGGCATCACGGGCCAGGATGGCTCCTACCTCGCCGAATTCCTGCTGGAGAAGGGCTATGAGGTCCACGGCATCAAGCGCCGCGCATCTTCGTTCAATACCGAGCGTATCGACCACCTGTACCAGGACCCGCACGAGGCCAACCGTCACCTGCACCTGCACTACGGCGACCTGACCGACACCAGCAACCTGACGCGCATCGTGCAGCAGGTGCAGCCCGACGAGATCTACAACCTGGGCGCGCAGAGCCACGTGGCCGTGAGCTTCGAGGCGCCCGAGTACACGGCCGATGTCGACGCCATCGGCACGCTTCGCCTCCTCGAGGCCGTTCGCCTGCTCGGTCTGCAGGACAAAACCCGCTTCTACCAGGCCAGCACCCGCGAGCTGTACGGCCTGGTTCAGGAAATTCCACAGCGCGAGAGCACGCCGTTCTATCCGCGCAGCCCCTACGGCGTGGCCAAGCTCTACGCCTACTGGATCACCAAGAACTACCGCGAGGCCTATGGCATGTACGCCTGCAACGGGGTGCTGTTCAACCACGAGAGCCCGCGCCGCGGCGAGACCTTCGTGACGCGCAAGATCACGCGCGGCCTGTGCAACATCGCCCAGGGCCTGGAGAAGTGCCTGTTCGTCGGCAACCTCGACGCCCTGCGCGACTGGGGTCACGCCAAGGACTACGTGCGCATGCAGTGGATGATGCTGCAGCAGGAAGAGGCGCAGGACTTCGTGATCGCCACCGGCGTGCAGTACAGCGTGCGCGACTTCGTGCGCAAGTCGGCGGCGCAACTGGGCATCGAGCTCGACTTCGTCGGCCGCGGTGTCGAGGAGAAGGCGGTCGTGCGCGCGATCACCGGCGACAAGGCACCGGGCGTGCAGGTCGGCGACACGATCGTCTCGGTCGATGCCCGCTACTTCCGTCCGGCCGAGGTGGAGACGCTGCTGGGCGACGCCACGATGGCCAAGGAAAAGCTCGGCTGGATCCCGGAGATCACGCTCGACGAGATGGTCGGCGAGATGGTCGCGCGCGACCTGGAAGACGCGCGCCAGCATTCGTTGCTGGAGAAGCACGGCTACAACGTGTCGGTGAGCAAGGAAGACTGACAACCGTCGCGAGCCTGCCACACTGAGGGGACGCGCACGCACCGTGCGCGTCCCCTCATCGCATTCAAGGAGCATTCAGTTCATGGCAACCCCTGACGAAGACAAGGCCGCCGAGCGCATCAAGGACTCGGCCCAGCAGATCTGGCTGGCCGGGCTCGGCGCCTTCGCCAAGATGCAGCAGGAAGGCAGCAAGGCGTTCGAGGCGCTGGTGAAGGACGGTGTCGGCATCCAGAAGAAGACGCAGCAGGCGGCCGAGGAGACGCTGTCGCAGGCGCAGGCGCGCATGGCCGGCCTGGCCAGCGAGATCGGCAGCAAGGCCTCGGGCGGCTGGGGCAAGCTGGAGAACATCTTCGAGGAACGCGTCGCGCGCGCCCTCGTGAACCTGGGCGTGCCCACGGCGGAGGAGTTCGCGGCGCTGAAGGCGCGCGTGGAGGAGCTGGAGGACGAGCTCGACGCCCTCTCGAAGCCGCGCACGTCGCAGCGGCGGCGGACCTCGGACGACGAGGCGCCCTGAGACGCCGGTCGCTCGTCTCCCATGCGTACTTACCCGGCACAGGGACGGGGGGCATCACCTGAAAGGTAACAGTTGAGCTAGAGTGTCCCGGAGACACCAACCGAGGCACCATCATGGCCAAGAAGGCGCCCAGACGCACTGCAGAGCGCATCCTCGAAGCGGCGCTGGACCTGTTCAA
>JAKONL010000072.1 GCA_022701965.1 Burkholderiaceae bacterium
GCTTGCCCGTGGCGCCGCCGGTGTACTTGTCGAGCACCTTGTGGTGCCAGAGGTCGAGCGCGCAGTTCAGCGCGGTCTGGCCGCCCATGGTCGGCAGGATCGCGTCGGGACGCTCCTTGGCGATGATTTTCTCGACCGTCTGCCAGGTGATCGGCTCGATGTAGGTGACGTCGGCCGTGGCCGGGTCGGTCATGATCGTCGCGGGGTTGCTGTTGATCAGGATGACCTTGTAGCCCTCCTCGCGCAGCGCCTTGCAGGCCTGCACGCCCGAGTAGTCGAACTCGCACGCCTGGCCGATGATGATCGGGCCGGCGCCGATGATGAGGATCCTCTCGAGGTCTTTGCGCTTAGGCATTCTTCTTCCCTGCTGCTTGATGCGTTTCCATGAGCGCCGTGAAGCGGTCGAAAAGGTAGCCGATGTCGTGCGGGCCGGGCGACGCTTCGGGATGGCCCTGGAAGCAGAACGCCGGCTTCGTCGTATGGGCGAGGCCCTGCAGCGTGTCGTCGAACAGGCTGACGTGCGTGGCGCGCAAGGTCGGCGGCAGCGATTGCCCGTCGACCGCGAAGCCGTGGTTCTGGCTCGTGATGCTCACGCGGCCGTCGTCGAGGTCCTTGACCGGATGGTTCGCGCCGTGGTGGCCAAATTTCATCTTGTAGGTCTTCGCACCGAGCGCCAGCGCCATGAGCTGGTGGCCCAGGCAGATGCCGAAGGTCGGAATGCCGGTCTCGATCAGTTCGGCGATCGCCGCGATCGCGTAGTCGCACGGCTGCGGGTCGCCCGGCCCGTTGGCCAGGAAGATGCCGTCCGGCTTCAGCTTGAGCACGTCCGCGGCGGGCGTCTGCGCCGGGACCACGGTGATGCGCGCGCCGCGCTGGGCGATCATGCGCAGGATGTTCTTCTTGACGCCGTAGTCGTACGCGACGACGTGGAACTGCGGCGTGATCTGCACGCCGAAGCCCGGCTTGCCGTTCAGGTTCACGAGCTTCCACTCCGTCTGCGTCCACTCGTAGGTCTTCTTCACCGACACGGTCTTCGCGAGGTCGAGCCCGGTCATGTCGGGCGCGGCCTGCGCCGCGGCGACGGCTTCGTCGATGCGTTGCTGCGTCACGCTCTCGCCTGCGGCCAGCCCGACGATGGCGCCGTTCTGCGCGCCGTTCTCGCGCAGGTGGCGCGTGAGCTTGCGGGTGTCGATGTCGGCGATGGCCACGGTGCCGTTGCGCACCAGGTACTCGCTGAGCGTGGCGGTCTTGCGGAAATTGGAAGCGACCAGCGGAAGGTCCTTGATGATCAGGCCGGCGGCATGGACCTTGTCGGCCTCGACGTCTTCCTCGTTGACGCCGTAGTTGCCGATGTGCGGATACGTGAGCGTCACGATCTGCTGGCAGTAGCTCGGGTCGGTGAGGATTTCCTGGTAGCCGGTCATGGAGGTGTTGAACACCGTTTCGCCGGCCGTGGAGCCGGTGGCTCCAATCGAGTTGCCGAGAAAGACCGTGCCGTCTGCGAGCGCCAGGATGGCGGGCGGGAAGGATCCCTTGAGAGACAAAAGCACTGGGTTCTCCGGAAGGATGACGCCCAAAGCGAACCAAGTTTCCCGGAACATGGCTCCGGAAGGTTGCGGCTTTCGTCGAAGATCTGGCTTGCGTTCGCTGTGGGCGGATATGAGCGGGAAAGCCGCCGATTATAGCCGGGCGTTATTCACGTTTCTACCGATGCGGCACTCGCATGCAGGCAGATCGCCGCCGCCGCCGCGACGTTCAGCGACTCCTCGCCGCCCGGCTGCGCGATGCGGATGCGCAGGCCTGCGCGGGCTTCGAGCGCCGCCGAGACTCCCTGTCCCTCGTGCCCCATCAGCCATGCGCAAGGATGCGGCAACGCCGCGCGATGCAGCCATTCGCCTTGGTGCGAGCTGGTCGCGATCAGCGGAACGGTTAGAGCATCGAGCGCGTCGAGCTCGACGCCTTCGATCAGCCGCAGCCCGAAGTGCGCGCCCATGCCGGCGCGCAGCACCTTGGGCGCCCACAGCGCCGCCGTGCCCTTGAGCGCAACGACCTGGGCGAAACCGAACGCGGCCGCGCTGCGCAGGATCGAGCCCACGTTGCCCGCATCCTGCAGGCGGTCGAGCACGACGGTCGCCGCGTCCGCAACGAGGTCCGGACGCATCGGCAGGTGCAGCACGAAGCCCATCGGCGCCGGCGACTCGAGCCCGCTGACCCCGGCGAGCAGCGCATCGGCGACGACGACCGTCCTGTCGGCCGCCTGCGCCGCTTCGGCCCATTCGAATCGCGACGACGCCCAAAAGGACTCGGCGAACACCGCCATCGCGGGACGCACGGCGCGCGCCATCGCGGCGCGGCACAGGTGGTCGCCTTCGAGCCAGATGCGCCCGAGCTTGCGATAGGCACCCGGGTCCTGCGCCAGCTTGCGCAGGTCCTTCAGCAGCGGGTTGTCGCGGGAACTGACGACGGCGGGTTCGGGCATGCTCATCGCGGCGATCGTCGCATGCTCAGGACTGCACCACGACCTGGACATGCACGCCTTCGTCGTCGACAAATCCGGGATCGAACGCATGCAGCGGATTCGGCGCATGCGCCGACGCGACCTGACCCGCCACGCGCGCCAGGGCCGCGGCGACCGGGCTGAAGGTTCGCCGGTGGTGACGACAGGCACCGTGCCGCAGCAACGCCTCGAGGTGTTCGCGTGTGCCGTAACCCTTGTGACCGGCGAAGCCGTATTGCGGGAACTCGTCGTGCAGCGCCTGGCACAACCGGTCGCGATGCACCTTCGCGATGATCGACGCCGCCGAGATCGCCTTGACGCGCGAGTCGCCCCGCACGACCGCCTCGGCCAGCACGTCGAGCGACGGCAGCCGGTTGCCGTCGACCAGCACCTTGGCCGGCTTCAGCCGAAGACCCTCTACCGCGCGGCGCATCGCGATCATGGTCGCCTGCAGGATGTTGTGCGTGTCGATCTCCTCGACCGAGGCCTCGGCGACGGAACAGCACAGCGCGCGCTCCAGGATGCGTTCGTTGAGCCGCTCGCGCTGCAGCGCCGTCAGCGTCTTGGAGTCGGCGAGTCCACGGATCGGCCGGCGCTCGTCGAGGATCACGGCGGCGGCCACGACCGGGCCGGCCAGCGGGCCCCTGCCTGCCTCGTCGACGCCCGCGAGCAGTCCCGGCGCATCCCACACCAGGGCAGTTTGCTCAGCCTTCAAGAACTTTCTGGATCGCATCGGCGCAGAGTGTGGGGGTGTCGCGCTGCAGGTCGGCATGCAGCGCGGCGAAACGTCGCTCCAGCGCGGCGACCTTCTCGGGCGCACGGAACCACGCCAGCGTGGCCTCGGCAAGCGCGGCCGGCGTGGCCGCCTCCTGCAACAGTTCGGGCACGACGAATTCGCGGCAAAGGATGTTGGGCAGGCCGACCCAGGGCTGCAGCTGCTGGCGATGCATGAGGCGCCACGAGACGCGGTTCATGCTGTAGGCGATCACCATCGGCCGTTTGAAAAGCGCAGCTTCGAGCGTCGCCGTGCCGCTGGCGATCAACGTGGCGTCGCAGGCGGCGAGGACGGTATGCGACCGACCATCGACGAGATCGACCTGGCCGGCGACGTCGCTCGCCTGCAGCAGCGCCTCGATCTCCGCGCGCAGGCCCGGAATCACGGGCGTCACGAAGCGCAGATCCGGCATCTGCCTGCGCATCAGCGCCGCAGCGGCGAAGAAGCGGGCGGCCAGCGCACGCACTTCGGAGCGCCGGCTGCCGGGCAGGAGCGCAACCACCGGCACGTCCAGCGGCAGGCCGAGCGCCGCGCGAGCCGCCGCTCGGTCCGGCTCGTGCGGAATGACGTTGGCGACCGGGTGGCCGACATAGGTCGCATCCACGCCGTGCTCGGCCAGCAGCGCGGGCTCGAACGGGAAGATGCACAGCACGTGATCGGCCGCAGCACGGATCTTCTCGATGCGATCGGCGCGCCACGCCCAGATCGACGGGCACACGAAGTGCACGGTCTTCATGCCGCGACTGCGCAGCCCCGCTTCGAGTTCGAGGTTGAAGTCGGGTGCATCGACACCGATGAAGAGCTCCGGCCATTCGCGCAGCAGCCGTGCCTTGAGCTTGCGGCGGATGCCGGAGATCTCGGCATAGTGGCGCAGCACCTCGACATAGCCGCGTACGGCGAGCTTCTCCTGCGGCCACCAGCTGTCGAAGCCGCGCGCCAGCATCTGCGGCCCGCCGATGCCCGCTGCATGGGCCTCGGGCCAGCGTGCACGGATGCCGTCGAGCAGCAGGCCGGCCAGAAGATCGCCCGAGGGCTCGCCCGCAACCAGCGCGAGGCGCCGCAATTCGTCCTTTGGCTCCATCGACCTTCAGCGCGCGATGCCGCGTGTGCTGCTCGAGAGAAAGGTGTCCATCGCCGCGATGTCGCCGGCCGCATCCGGATAGTCGCCGGCCAGCGCACCGATCGCCGCGCGTGCATCGTCGAGCGTGCGGCCCTGTCGATAGAGCACCTTGTGCATCTGCTTGACAGCCGCCATGCGCTCCGGCGAGAAACCGCGACGCCGCAGCCCGACTTGGTGAAAGCCACGGACCTGCAGCGGGTTGCCGTCCACGAGCATGAACGGCGGCACGTCCTGCGAGACGGCGCTCGCGAAGCCGACCATCGCGTGCGCGCCGACCTTCACGAACTGATGGATGCCGGTGAGACCGCCGATCAGCACCCAGTCGCCGAGTTCGACGTGGCCGGCAAGCGTCGTGTTGTTGGCCAGGGTCGTATGGTTCCCGACACGGCAGTCGTGGGCGATGTGGGTGTACGCCATGATCCAGTTGTCGTCGCCCACACGCGTCACGCCGCCGGCGCCCGGCACGCCCAGGTTGAACGTGCAGAACTCCCGGATCGTGTTGCGGTCGCCGATGACCAGTTCGGTCGGCTCGCCGGCGTACTTCTTGTCCTGCGGCATCGCGCCGATCGACGAGAACTGGAACAGCCGGTTGTCGCGTCCGAGCGTCGTGCGTCCCTCCACCACGCAATGTGGCCCGATCGTCGTGCCGGCGGCGATCCTCACGTCCGCGCCGATCACCGAGTACGGTCCGATGGTCACGGACGTGTCGATCTGCGCCTGCGGATGAACGATCGCCGTGGGATGGATCCGGGTCATGCGTGTCGCAGGATCAGTTGATCTGGCGCATCGCGCACATCAACGTCGCCTCGCACGCGAGTTCCGCGCCGACCAGCGCGCGACCCTTGAACTTGGAGATGCCGGCCTTCATGCGGTCGATCTCCACCTCCAGCGTGAGCTGGTCGCCGGGCTCGACGGGCCGCTTGAAGCGGGCGCCGTCGATCGCGGCGAAGTAGTAGACCGTGTTGTCGTCCGGAACGATGTCCAGCGAATGGAACGACAGCAGCGCTGCGGCCTGGGCCATGGCTTCGAGCATCAGCACGCCCGGCATCACCGGGCGATGGGGGAAGTGGCCGTTGAAGAACGGCTCGTTCATCGTGACGTTCTTCAACGCCTTGATGCTCTTGCCTTTTTCCATCTCCAGCACACGGTCGACGAGCAGGAACGGGTAGCGGTGCGGGAGCAGTTTGAGGATCTGGTGAATATCGAGCGTCGTCATGTTTTCTCTATCCTGCAGCGTCTTTTTTCTCGAGCGCCTTGAGCCTCTCGCGAAGGCCGTGCAGTTGCTTGAGCGTGGCAGCGTTTTTTTCCCAGGCGGCATTGTCGTCGATGGGAAACATGCCCGTGTATTGCCCCGGCTTGTGGATGGACCGCGTCACGACCGTGGCGGCCGAGATGTGGACTCCGTCGGCCAGCGTGAGATGCCCGAGCACGATCGCGCCACCGCCGACCGTGCAGTGCGCACCGATCACCGCGCTTCCCGCGACGCCAACACAGCCCGCCATGGCGGTGTGCTTGCCGATATGCACGTTGTGGCCGATCTGGATCAGGTTGTCCAGCTTCACGCCGTCCTCGATCACCGTGTCGTCGAGCGCACCGCGATCGATGCAGGTATTAGCGCCGATCTCGACGTCGTCACCGATCCTCACTGCGCCGAGCTGTTCGATCTTGACCCAAGTCCCTTGCGAGGGCGCGAGACCGAAGCCGTCCGCCCCGATGACGACGCCCGGATGCACCAGACAGCGTGCGCCGATGACGCAATCCTCGTTGATGGTGACGCGCGACATGAGCGTGGTGCCCGGGCCGACGCGCGCTCCGCGCTCGATCACGCACAGCGCACCGATTCGAGCGGTCGCATCGACATGGGCATCCTTGTCGATGACGGCACTGGGATGAATCCTGAACGACGGTGCCGGAGCGTGCGCCTTCTTCCAGAGTTGTGTCAGATGCGCGAAATACAGATAGGGATCGGACGTGACGATGCACGCACCGCGTCGAAGTGCAGTGTCCTGCATGGCGGGCGTCACGATCACGCAGGCCGCCTTCGATGCAGCAAGTTGTTTCTGATACTTCGGATGACTCAGGAAGCTAAGCGCATCGGGCGTGGCCGACTGCAGCGGCGCCAGACGCCCGATGACGACATCCCGCTCGCCATGGAGGTCGCCGCCAAGTGCGTCGACGATCGTTGCAAGCGTCAGCGGCACGCCAGGACGAAGCCGATCGAGAAAACCGTCACTTGCCGGCTGCAGCGGGTGCGGAACCCGTCGAACCGTTCAACGCCTTGATCACCTTGTCGGTGATGTCATGCTTGGGGTTGATGTAGATCGCCTCCTGCAGGATGGCATCGTACTTTTCAGCCTCGGCGACCTGCTTCACCACGCGATTGGCACGGTCGTAGACCTGTTGCAGTTCCTCGTTCTTGCGAGCGTTCAGATCCTCCTGGAACTCGCGGCGCTTGCGCTGGAATTCCCGATCCTGGTCGACCAGCGCTCGTTGGCGGGTGGCACGTTGACTCTCAGACAAGGTCGGTGCCTCGCGCTCGAATTTCTCGGACGCCACCTTCACGGCTTCGCCCAACGCCGCGACGTCCTTCTCGCGCTTCAGGAACTCCGATTCGAGCTTGGCTTGCGCGGCCTTCGCGGGCTGCGCTTCACGAAGCACGCGGTCGGGATTGACGAATCCGATCCTGAACGTCTCCTGCGTCTGGGCCTGCGCCGCAGGAGAAACAGCCACCAGCAACGGAAGCAACAGCGAGCCTGCGATGCGCAACATATGAGTCATTAAAACGAAGTACCGATCTGGAATTGGAAACTCTGAACTCTGTCTTTATAGATCGGGTGAGCCGGATCGGACAAGTCGTCCTCTTTCTGCGAGCGAACAGGCTTCGCGATGGCGACGCGCAACGGCCCGAGCGGAGAAACCCAGCTGATGCCAACGCCGACGGAGGCACGCAGGCGCTGCTGCGCCTTCCACTGGGCATCGGACTGAGTGGAACGCTCGGTGAATACGTTGCCGACGTCGAAGAAGCTGTAGAGCCGCAAGGTCCGGTCGTTGCCCGCGCCCGGGAACGGGGTGCTCAATTCCACGTTGAAGATCGCCTTGCGCGTACCACCCAGGGCAGCTTGCGTCACAGAGTCACGCGGACCCAAGGAATTCTGTTCGAAGCCGCGAATCGATCCCAGGCCACCCGCATAGAAATTCTTGAAGATCGGATAGGTCGTGCTCTCGAGCGCCTTGCCGTACCCCAGTTCGCCGTTGAGGGCGAGGGTGTATTGCTTGTTCAGCGGGAAGTATTGTTGTGCCTGATAGCTGGTCTTCACGTACTTCAGGTCGCCACCGACGCCCCACTCGACGTTCGCGCGCTGCAGCCGGCCCATCGTGGGTACCAGGGCGCTGTCGCGATCGTCGCGCGCCCAGCCGATGGTCAGCGGCAATCCCCATTTGCTGTCGTCGGTGCAACTCGTGATGATGCCGGCAGCGCTCAGCTGGCAACCGAAATAATCGCGATAGGCCTGGGGCGTATTGGCCGCGACGATGGTTCCCGGCTTGAAATTGAAGCGCTCGAGGCCGGCACCGAAGAACACGGTGTCGACTTCGCTGAACGGCACGCCGAACTTGACCGAGCCGCCTTCGCTGACCAGCGAGTAATCGCCGTCCTTCGTGTAGTACGGGCGCGTCGTCTGATGGAAGATGCTGAAGGTCCGGGAGATGCCGTCCTTGGTGAAATAGGGATCGGTCGCGGTCAGCGAGATCGTGCGGTAGTACTTGCTGGTGTTGACCTGCAAGCCGAGGAAGTTGCCCGACCCGAACACGTTCTCCTGCGAGATGCCGAAGGTCAGGGAAACCTTGTCGGCACTCGAGAAGCCGGCGCCCAGCTGCAGCGAGCCGGTCGGCTTCTCGACGACCGTGACGGTCAGGTCCACCTGATCGGGCGATCCGGCGACTTCCTGCGTGTCGATGTTCACTTCGGTGAAGAACCCCAGGCGATCGAGCCGATCGCGCGACAGCTTGATCTTGTCGCCGTCGTACCAGGACGCCTCGTACTGCCGGAACTCGCGGCGAACGACTTCGTCACGCGTCCGGTTGTTTCCACCGACGCTCAATCGCCGCACGTAGACGCGTCGGGACGGCTCCGCCTGCATCGTGATCAGAACGCGGTTGTTCGTACGGTCGATCTCCGGGCGTGCCTCGACGCGAGCGAATGCGTATCCGAAAGTCCCGAAATAATCGGTGAAGGCCTTGGTCGTCGCGGTGATCTGCTCGCCGTTGTAGGGCTCGCCGGGCTTGATCGTCACCAGCGACTTGAATTCGTCGTCCCGGCCCAGATAGTTGCCGTCGAGCTTGACCCCGGCGACAGTGAATTTCTCGCCTTCGGTGACGTTGACGGTCACCGTCAGGTCCTGGCGGTCCGGCGAGATCGCGACCTGCGTGGAGTCGATGCGGAATTCGAGATAGCCGCGCCGCAGGTAGTACGAGCGAACCGTCTCCAGGTCGGCATTGAGCTTGGTGCGGGAATACTGGTTCGACTTGGTGTACCAGCTCATCCAGCCGCCGCTGTCCTGGTCGAAAAGATCGAGCAGCGTCGATTCGCTGAACGCCTTGTTGCCGACGATCCGGACTTCGCGGATCCGGGCCGGCTCGCCTTCGGTGACCGTGAACGTCAGGTTGACCCGGTTGCGTTCGATCGGCGTGACGGTGGTGACGACCTCGGCGTTGTAGAGGCTGCGGCTGATGTACTGGCGCTTGAGCTCCTGCTCCGCCCTGTCCGCGAGTGCCTTGTCGTAGGGGCGTCCGTCTGTCAGCCCGACCTCGCGCAGTGCCTTCTGCAACGCCGCCTTGTCGAATTCCTTCGTGCCCACGAAGTCGACGTCGGCAACCGTCGGCCGCTCCTCGACGATCACGACCAGCACGTTGCCGCTGACGTCCAGTCGCACATCCTTGAACAGGCCCAGGTCGAACACCGCGCGGATGGCGGCGGAACCCCGCTCGTCGCTGTAGGTATCGCCGACGCGCAACGGAAGCGACGCGAAGATGGTGCCGGGTTCGACACGCTGCAAACCTTCGACACGGATATCCCGAACCGTGAACGGCTCCACTGCCCACGCGGAAGTCGCGGCCAGCGCGCTTGCGATCACGGCTGCCACGCCGCGCAGTCGGAAGCGTTTGTTTGTTGTGTTCATGTGTGAAATGGACCGGCGAAAGAAAGGCCGGCGATAGTTAACCAAGAAGGCGGTGAACGTCGTTGAAAAGAGCAATCGACATCATCACCAGCAAGAGTGCGACGCCACCTCGTTGAAGCCGCTCCATCCAGGCGTCGGAGACGCTTTTGCCAGTCACACCCTCCCAAAGATAATACATCAGGTGCCCCCCATCGAGGACCGGCAGAGGCATAAGGTTCAGAACTCCGAGACTCACGCTGATGAGGGCAAGAAAGATCAAGTATTGGGTCAGTCCGAGGCTCGCCGACTTGCCCGCGTAGTCCGCGATCGTGAGGGGTCCGCTGAGGTTCTTGAGCGATGCCTCGCCGATCACCATCTTGCCCATCATCTTGGCCGTCAGTGCCGAAACCTCCCATGTCCGGACGGCGCCTTTCCAGAGCCCGTCGACCGGTCCCTGCCTCACCGTGACCATCTCGGGCGGTGCGCCGACGTAGGCGCCGACGCGGCCGACCTTCGCGCCCGCATCGTCAGCAACGTCGGGCAGGACGTCGACCACCATCGTCCGGCCGTCGCGCTCGATCTGCCAGGATTGGCGCAGCGGCTGCCCGCCTTCGACCGAGCCGCGGATCCGTTCGCGCAACTGCTGGCCGTCGATGATGGCGGTCCCGCCGATGGCGCGCACCAGATCGCCCTGGCGGAGTCCGGCGCGCTCGGCGGCACCGCCGGCGACCAATTCGCCGAGAGACGGCCGCGTCATCGGCGACAGGATCCCGATCTTGCGGAACATCGTCGCGTCGGCATCCTTCGCCTCGATACGGCTCAGCGGCAGGACGATCTGGCGGGTCGTGCCCGGCGCCGCATCGATCTGCAGCGTCAGGTCGCGGCCGTCGAGCGCGCCGCGCGTCATGCGCCAGAGCAGGTCCTCGAACGAATCCACCGCATCCAGCCTGCCGTCGAAGCCGGCCCGCACGACGCGCTCGCCACCCCGAAGCCCTGCCTCCTCGGCCAGGGATGCGACCACGGGGCGAGCCAGAACGGCCACCGGCTCCGGCACTCCGATCCAGCCGACGACGGCATACAGCGCGACAGCCAGCAGCAGGTTGGCCGCCGGACCGGCCGCCACGATGGCCGCGCGCGAACGCAGCGGCTGGGTGTTGAAGGCGAGATGCCGCTCCGCGGGCGCGACGTCGCCTTCGCGTTCGTCGAGCATCTTGACGTAGCCGCCGAGCGGGAACGCACCGATGACGAATTCGGTGTCCTGCCCGGGTCGCTGATTCTTCGGCTTCCAGCGCACCAGGGTCTTGCCGAATCCGACCGAGAAACGAAGCACCTTCACGCCGCACGCGACAGCCACGCGGTAGTGCCCGTATTCATGGACGGCGATGAGCAGACCCAGCGCCACGACGAAAGCAACGACAGTCAGCATGCGGGAAACCTCGAAGAAGGGAAAAGGTCAGGCGGTGAAGCGCCTTACGGCGGCCCGTGCGGCAGACCGTGCCGCCAGGTCGATGGCGAGCAGGTCTTCCAGCGTCGCCGGCTTGGAGGGAAGCACGCGGGCCAAAGTTTCGACGTTGACCGCATGGATGCGATCGAACCGCAGGCGACGATCCAGGAAGGCTTCCACGGCGATCTCGTTCGCCGCGTTCAGGACCGCCGTGGTGCCGGGTGCGGCCGCCAACGCCGACCAGGCGAGTCCCAGCCCCGGAAACAGCGCGGCATCGGGTTCGGTGAAAGTCCACGCATTCATCCGACTGAAATCCAGACGCTGCGCCCCGCTCTCGATGCGGTCGGGCCAGGCCAGGCCGACAGCGATCGGAACGCGCATGTCGGGCGTGCCGAGCTGGGCGATCACGGACGCATCGCTGAACTGCACCATCGAATGCACCACGCTCTGGGGATGGATCACCACCTCGATCTGTTCGGGCGAGACGCCGAACAGGAAGCGTGCCTCGATCACCTCCAGGGCCTTGTTCATCATGGTGGCCGAATCGACCGATATCTTGCGGCCCATGACCCAGTTCGGATGCGCGCAGGCCTGCTCGGGCGTGACGTCGGCGAGCGTCTCCGGCGCACGTGTGCGGAACGGTCCGCCGGAGGCCGTGAGGATGATCTTGTCGATTCGCCGCGCCCAGGTCGACGGGTCCTCCGGCAAGGCCTGGAAGATCGCCGAGTGCTCGCTGTCGATCGGCAGCAGTGCCGCACCGCCCTCGCGCACTGCACGCATGAAGAGTTCGCCGCCGACGACCAGCGCCTCCTTGTTGGCCAGCATCAGCCGCTTGCCGGTACGCGCGGCAGCCAGGCACGGCCCGAGTCCCGCAGCGCCGACGATCGCGGCCATCACCGCATCGACCTCGTCATGCGAGGCGATCGTCTCTAGCGCGCCCGCACCGGTCAGCACGCGCGTCGACAGCCCATTGCTCGAGAGCTTTTCCTCGAGCAGGGCTGCATGCGGTGCGCTCGCCATGACGGCGAAACGCGGCACGAACCGGACGCATTGCGCCAGCATCTCGTCCACCTTCGTCGCGGCCGAGAGCGCGAACACTTCGAAGCGCTCCGGATGTCGCGCGATGACGTCGAGCGTATTGGCGCCCACCGAACCGGTCGAACCCAATACGGTGATCCGCTGTCTGCGGGCGTGGTGGGACATGCTCACTGAGAGGCGCGGCTCAGCGCGCGGACAACGATGCGAGCATCATGGCGATCGGCATCGCGGGCAGCAGCGCATCGATGCGGTCGAGCACGCCACCGTGACCGGGCAGCAGGCCGCTGCTGTCCTTGGCACCCGCACTGCGCTTGACCAGCGACTCGACGAGATCGCCCACGACGCTCATCGCGGCCATGAAGACGACGCCCAGCAGCAGCAGCCACCAGCCCTGCAGCGCCAGCCGCGAGTAGAGGCTGGCAACGGTCGCCTGCAGCGACGCATCGGCCCATGTCCAGACGATGCCCAGCACGACGACGCCCGCCATCCCGCCCCACACGCCATCCCAGCTCTTGCCGGGACTGATCGATGGCGCGAGCTTGCTCCGCGTGAACCTGAGACCGAACGCCCGCCCGGCGAAATAGGCGCACACGTCGGCCGTCCAGACGAGCGCCAGGATCGAGAGCAGGAAGTTGATGCCGCCCGCGCGTGCCTGCACCGCCGCGAGCCATGCCACCCACAGCGCGAGCAGTCCACCCACCAGGCGGAGTCCGCGCGGGATCTTTGGCCAGCCGGGTACGGCACCACGCA
>JAKONL010000092.1 GCA_022701965.1 Burkholderiaceae bacterium
GGGCAGGGCCCGGGCCTCGACGGTGGCGATCTCCTCGAACTGCTTGGTGAGTTCGCGCCCGATGGTGATGCGGCGCTCGCCGAGCACCGCCAGCGCCCGCGCCAGCGCCTCGATGCGATGCGGCGCCTCCAGCAGCACCACGCTGCGCGGCTCGCCCGCGAGCGCCTGCACCGCCGCATCGCGCTCGCCGGCCTTGGTCGGCAGGAAACCCGCGAAGACGAAGGCGCTGCTATCGTCGCCGGCCGCGACCAGTCCGGCCGCGCCGAGCAGCGTCGTCACGCTGCTCGCGCCGGGCAGCGGCAGCACGCGATGGCCGGCCTCGCGCACGGCAGCGACCAGCCGCGCGCCGGGATCGCTCACGCCCGGCGTGCCGGCATCGCTCACGTAGGCGATGCGCTCGCCGTGCGAGAGCCGCGCCACCACCGACTGCGCGGCCTCGGCCTCGTTGTGCTGGTGCAGCGCCAGCAGCTGTGCATGCGGCCGGTCGATGCCGTAGGCGCGCAGCAGGCCCTGGGTGTGGCGCGTGTCCTCGCAGGCCACCACGTCGACGAGTTGCAGCACGTGCAGCGCGCGCAGCGTGATGTCGGCCAGGTTGCCGATCGGCGTGGCGACGACGTAGAGCGTGGCCTGCGGATAATGCTGCGCACCCGCGGCATCGCGCGCGGCCGACAGGGCGGCGCCAAACGTGGCGGGAGCGAGTGCATTCAATGGATTTCCCCGGGGACGGCAGGACGACGGTTTCGAAGACCACCAAGCAGCGCGGCGACGCGGCCGAGGACGCCGCGCTGGCGCACCTGGAAGCGGCGGGGCTGCGGCTGGTGACGCGCAATTATCGAACCCCCGGACGCGGTGGCGGCGAGATCGACCTGGTGATGCGCGAGCCGAGCGACGGCACGCTGGTCTTCGTCGAGGTGCGGCAGCGCGCCAGCGGCACGCACGGTGGCGCCGGCGGCAGCATCACCTTCGCCAAGCAGCGGCGCATCGTCTTCGCGGCGCGCCACTACCTGATGGCGCTGCGCACGCTGCCGCCGTGCCGCTTCGACGTCGTGCTGGTCGAGGACGGCATCGAATGGCTGCAGGGCGCGTTCGACGCGGGCTGACCGGCTGCCGCGGGTGAGGTCTTCGGACGGCGCGTGCATGGGTGCCGGTTATCATCGTCGACCATGCTCGAGCAACGGATTCAGCAGCACTTCATCGACAGTGCCGACCTCAACTACCAGGCCGGCCCGGCGCTCAGCAAACCCATCTCCCAGGCCATGCAGGCGCTGCTCGCCTGCGTCACGAGCGGCGGCAAGATCCTCGCCTGCGGCGCCGGCGTCTCGGGCCTGCTGGCCGCGCAGTTCGCGGCCCAGTTCGTCAGCCGCTTCGAGCGCGACCGTCCCGAGCTCGCCGCCATCGCGCTGCCCGGCGACCCCAGCGATCCCGCGGCCGACCGCGCCGACGCCGTCGACCGCGACCGCTACGCGCGCCAGGTGCGCGCGCTCGGCCAGGCCGGCGACGTGCTGCTGGCGCTGAGCGTGAGCGGCCAGGCGGCGTCGGTGCTCGGCGCGATCGAGGCTGCGCACGAGCGCGACATGACCGTGGTGGCGCTGCTCGCGGGCAACGGCGGCGCGGCCGGCCGCGCGCTGCGCGAGACCGATGTCCAAGTCAACGTGCAGCACGAGCGTGCCGCGCGCATCCACGAAGTCCACCTGCTCGCCCTGCACTGCCTGTGCGACGGCGTGGACGCCCAGCTACTCGGTGAACAGGAAGGTTCCACATGACAACGACTTCGATTCGACGCTTCGCCCTGGCGCTCACTGCGGTGGCCGCACTGGCCGGCGCGCTGACGGCCTGCGTGCCGCTGGTGGTGGCGGGTGCGGCCGGCGGCGCAGGCCTGGTCGCGACCGATCGCCGGACCTCGGGCGCGCAGCTCGACGACCAGGGCATCGAGCTGCGCGGCGCGGCCCGCATCCGCGAGATCGCCAACGACCAGATGTACGTGAGCCTCACCAGCTTCAACCGCCAGGTGCTGCTGACCGGCAGCGTCGGCAGCGAGGCCGACAAGCGCCGCGCCGAGGATGTCGTGCGCCGTGTCGACAACGTGCGCTCGGTCGTCAACGAACTGACGGTCGGCTTCTCGAGCTCGTTCCAGCAGCGTTCCAACGACACATTCATCACCGGCAAGGTCAAGGCCTCGCTGCTGGACGCCAAGGACATCTTCGCCACGTCGTTCAAGGTCGTGACCGAGCGCAACGTCGTCTACCTGATGGGTCTGGCGACCCGCCGCGAGACCGACCGCGCCAGCGACATCGCACGCGGCGTGCAGGGCGTCGACAAGGTGGTGCGCGTGGTCGAGGTCATCTCCGAGGCCGAACTCGCCAACCAGCAGCGCCAGACGCCGGCGCCGGCATCCTCGGGTTCCGCGGACAGCGTCGCGCCGTCGCCCTCTTCCTATTCGTCGCCCTCGTCGTCGACCTCCAACGTGCCGCTGCCGCCGATGGCACCGCTGCCGTCCGGCGGCGGCGCGGTCGCCACGCCGATCCGCTGACGTCCTCTCCCGCCCGGCCTACTTCAGCCGGGTGATCAGGCTCGACGTGTCCCAGCGCGCGCCGCCGGCCTGCTGCACGTCGGCATAGAACTGGTCGACCAGCGCGGTCATCGGCAGGCGGGCACCGTTGCGGTTGGCCTCGCCGAGCACCAGGCCCAGGTCCTTGCGCATCCAGTCGACGGCGAAGCCGAAGTCGAACTTGCCCTCGATCATGGTCTTGCCGCGGTTCTCCATCTGCCAGCTCTGGGCCGCGCCCTTGCTGATGACGCCGAGCACGGCTTCCATGTCGAGCCCCGCGCGCTGGCCGAAGGCCACGGCCTCGCTCAGGCCCTGCACGACGCCGGCGATGCAGATCTGGTTAACCATCTTGGCCAGCTGGCCCGATCCGCTCGCGCCCAGGAGCGTGATCGCGCGCGAGAACGCACCGGCGGCCGGTTTGATCGTGTCGAAGGTCGCCGCGTCGCCGCCGCACATGACGGTCAGCGCGCCGTTCTGTGCGCCGGCCTGGCCGCCCGAGACCGGGGCGTCGATGAACTGCAGGCCGCGCTCGGCGGCCAGCGCCGCGAGTTCGCGCGCGACGTCGGCCGAGGCGGTCGTGTGATCGACGAACACGGCTCCCTCGGCCATGCCGGCGAAGGCGCCGTCGTCGCCGAGCACGACCGAGCGCAGGTCGTCGTCGTTGCCGACGCAGCAGAAGACGATCTCGGCGCCGGCCGCGGCCTCGCGCGGCGTCGCGGCGCTTCGGCCGCCGAACTCGGCCGCCCACGCCTGCGCCTTGGCCGGCGAACGGTTGTAGACCGTCACGGCGTGGCCGGCCTTCGCGAGGTGGCCCGCCATGGGGAAACCCATCACGCCGAGGCCGAGGAAGGCCACCTTGCGGGAGGGAACGGAGTCGTAGGTCTTGGGGTTGGTGCTGGTCATGGACGCAGCTTAAACGAGGCTTTGCGCGAGATGCGTCACAACGGCGGCAACGGCCGCGACGGCTTGCGTTCCCGGCGCGGGCGCGACGCGCCTCCCGTCTCGCGCTCGGTGCCGCCTTCCTTGCCGAACGCCATGCCGGCCTTCACGTCGCCGACCGGCGCCGCGCCGCCGGCGGCCTTTTCCAGCTGCTCCAGCATGCGCTCGATGCGGTCGGCCACGCTCTCGTTGCTCAGCTGCTCGCGGAAGCGCTCGACGATCAGCGGAAAGGCGAAGGGCGTCGGCCGCGCGACCGAGTTCACCACCAGCCGCTGCGCGTTCATGCGCTGCAGGCTCGCGCGCAGCCGGCCGATCTCCAGTTCCTGCGCGAGCAGTTCCTGCTCGGCCTGCAGCAGCAGCTTGTTCCCGGGGTCGTACTTGCGGAACACCTCCCAGAACAGCGAGGACGACGCCTGCAGCTGCTTGTTGCTGCGCTTCTCGCCCGGGAAGCCCTGCGAGATCAGCCCCGAGACGCGCGCGATCTCGCGGAAACGCCGCCGCGCGAGTTCGGTGGCGTTGAGGCTCTCGAGCACCTCGTGCAGCAGCGCGAGGCGCTCGCCTTCCTCCTGCGAGCCGTGCGCCATCGCGTCGATCGACTGCGCGTCGTGGCCGGGGCGCAGCACTTCGGGCAGCAGCGTCGGCCAGTCGACCTCGGTGGCGCACAGCAGCTCGAAGCCGTAGTCGTTGACGGCGATCGAGAAGGTGCGCGGCGCATGCTGCGCGACCCGCCAGGCGATCAGGTTGGCCAGCCCGAGGTGGACGTGCCGGCCGGCGAACGGATAGAGGAAGAGGTGCCAGCCCTCGCGCGTCTTCAGCGCCTCGGCCAGCAGCGTGGTCGGCGTCGGCAGCGACGACCACCGCTGCTGGATCTCCAGGAGCGGCCGCACGCAGCGCAGTTCGGGCGAGTCGTAGCGGCCTTCCTCGGCGAGCGCGAGCTGCTGCACGAAGGCGGCCGCCAGCGTCGCCGACATCGGGAACTTGCTGCCGCCCCAGCGCGCGATGGCCGGGCGCTTGCCGCTCGCGCGCCGCACCCAGGCGGTCATCTCGCGGATGCGCACCAGTTCCAGCGGCCGGCCGCCGAACAGGAAGCAGTCGCCGGGCTTCATCCGCGCCGCGAAGCTCTCCTCGACCGTGCCGATCTTCGCGCCGCCGACGTACTGCACGGCCATGCTCGAATCGCTCACGATGGTGCCGATGTTCATGCGGTGACGCCGCGCGAGCCGGGGGTCGGGCACGCGCCACACGCCTTCCGCGTCGGGCACCGCGCGCTGGAAATCCGGGTAGGCCGAGAGCGACTGCCCGCCCTGCCGCACGAAGCCCAGGCACCAGTCCCAGCTGTCCTGCGACAGGTTCGCGAAGGCGGCGGTGGTGCGCACCTCGTCGTAGAGCGCGTCGGGCGTGAAGCCGCCGCCCAGCGCCACCGTCACGAGGTGCTGCACCAGCACGTCGAGCGGCTGCTCGGGCGTCGAGCGCGCCTCGATGTGGCCGGCCGCGACCGCCGCGCGCGCCGCCGCGCCCTCCACCATCTCGATGCTGTGCGTGGGCACCAGCGTGATGCGCGACGGCCGCCCCGGCGCGTGGCCCGACCTGCCGGCGCGCTGGAGCAGCCGTGCAATGCCCTTGGGCGAGCCGATTTGTAGCACCCGCTCGACCGGCAGGAAGTCCACACCCAGGTCCAGGCTCGACGTGCAGACCACCGCCCGCAGCGCGCCGCTCTTGAGCCCGCCCTCGACCCACTCGCGCACGCCCCGGTCGAGCGAGCCGTGGTGCAGCGCGATCACGCCCGCCCACTCCGGCCTGGCTTCGAGGATCGCGTGGTACCAGATCTCGGCCTGCGAGCGCGTATTGGTGAAGACCAGCGTCGTGCTGCTCGAGTCGATCTCCGCCACCACCTGCGGCACCATCGTCAGGCCCAGGTGACCGGCCCACGGAAAGCGCTCGGCACGCCCCGGCAGCAGGGAATCGATCACCAGTTCCTTGGGCACGTCGCCCTGCACCATCGTGCCGTCGTCGTGACCCAGCAGCGTGCGCATGGCCTCGCCGAGATTGCCCAGCGTGGCCGACATGCCCCAGACGCAGAGCGCCGGGTTCCAGTGGCGCAGCCGCGCCATGGCCAGCTGCACCTGCACGCCGCGCTTGTTGCCGAGCAGTTCGTGCCACTCGTCGACCACCACCATCTTCACCGTGCCGAGCACGTCCTTCGCGTCGGCGCGCGCGAGCAGCACCGACAGGCTCTCGGGGGTGGTGACGAGCACGGTCGGCAGGCGCGTGTTCTGCGCGCTGCGCTCGCTGGAGGTGGTGTCGCCGCTGCGCGCACCGGCCGACCAGCCCGGCGCGAGCGCCTCGAGCGGCTGCTGCAGCGCGCGCAGCGTGTCGGCCGCGAGCGCACGCATGGGCGTGATCCAGACGACCGTGAGCGGCGGCGCGATCTTCTTCGCGGTCTTGCGAGTGCTCGACATCGTCGCGACGGCGGGAAACGCCTTCAGCGCGCCGAGCCATACCGCGTAGGTCTTGCCGGCACCGGTAGTGGCGTGGAGCATGCCGGAGCGGCCGTCGCCGATGGCCTTCCAGACTTCACGCTGGAACTTGAACGGTTTCCAGCCTAGAGTTTCAAACCAGCTAGCAGGATCAATTTTCATCGGCGATAGTACCTGTGCCTTGGCAGTAAATTGCGTTGAGAGCGTTAATTAACGCCAACGGTAATGG
>JAKONL010000102.1 GCA_022701965.1 Burkholderiaceae bacterium
GGCGCGGCCAGCATCGCGCGGCGGCTGCAGGACCCGCTCGCCGAACTGGTGAAGATCGATCCGAAATCCATCGGCGTGGGCCAGTACCAGCACGACGTGAACCAGGGCGAGCTGGCGCGCACGCTGCACGCGGTCGTCGAGGACTGCGTGAACTCGGTCGGCGTCGACCTCAACACCGCCAGCGTGCCGCTGCTGGCGCGCGTCTCGGGCCTGTCGGCGAGCGTGGCGAAGGCCGTGGTCCGGTGGCGCGATGCCAACGGCGCCTTCTCCACGCGCAGGCAGCTGCTCGAGGTCGCCGGCTTCGGTCCCAAGGCCTTCGAGCAGAGCGCCGGCTTCCTGCGCGTGCGCAACGGCAGCGATCCGCTCGACGTCACCGGCGTGCATCCGGAGACCTATTCGCTGGTCGAGCAGATCATGCAGAAGACCGGAAAGCCGATCGGCGAGCTCATGGGCCGCGCCGAGATGCTCAAGACCCTGCGGCCCGAACTCTTCGCCAACGAGCGCTTCGGCGTCATCACGGTCAAGGACATCCTCGGCGAACTCGAGAAGCCCGGCCGCGACCCACGCCCCGACTTCAAGGTGGCGCGCTTCAACGACGGCGTGGACGACATCAAGGATCTCGTCGAAGGGATGGTGCTCGAGGGCACCGTGAGCAACGTCGCGCAATTCGGCGCCTTCGTCGACCTGGGCGTCCACCAGGACGGCCTGGTGCACGTGAGCCAGCTGAGCCACAAGTTCGTCAACGACGCGCGCGAGGTGGTCAAGACCGGCGACATCGTGAAGGTGAAGGTGATGGAGGTCGACGTGGCGCGCAAGCGCATCGCGCTGTCGATGAAGCTGGACGCGGCGCCGGCACGCCGGGACGGTGAGCGGGGCGGGCGCGACAACCGCTTCGAGAGCGCGGGCCGCGGCCAGCAGCAGCAATCAGGTCGCCGCGACTCCGCATCCCAGCCTGCGGGCCAGATGGCGAGCGCGTTCGCGAAGCTGCAGGGATTGAGAAAGTAGGCCGGCCATGGACCTGATTCGAGCTATCCGACGCATCGCGACCGGGACATGGAGCCTGTTCGCCATCGGGGTCGTGTTCGTCGTGCCGATGGTCGCCGCCGCTGCGGCCGCTCCGGAAAATCCCCTGGTCGCAGAGCGCTGGAAGACCCGCCCGATCGTCGTCGTCGTACCGACCGGGCAGGACGCACTGCTCCGGCGCATCGAGTCCGCTCTGGCCCGCACCGCGACGCGCGAAGCCTTCATCGACCGGGAGATGGTGCTCTACACGGTGGTCGCCGGCGTCGGCCGGCGCGACGGCAAGCCGCTCGGCGCGGCCGCGACGCGTGCGATGCTCGCGGCGCTCGGTGTCGCCGCCGACGCGCCTGCGACATTCCTGCTGGTCGGCAAGGACGGCGGCATCAAGATGACCGAAGGCGCCGATGTCGATCTCGACCGGGTCTTCGCCGAGATCGACCGCATGCCGATGCGGCAGCGCTGAGCCGCGACCGGCGCGTCGCCGACAATGCGCGCCGAACCCACTCCGCGAACCGCGCGCCCCCTCATGGATCTCCTTCTCCTGGCTGCCCTGCTCCTCGGCGGCGCGTACGTCCTCAAGACCAGGGAGCAGGCACGGCGCATCGCGCTGCTCGGCCAGCATCTGGGCGAGTTCCAGATCGAGAAGCTGATGGAGAGCCTCACGCAGGGCTACCTGCGCTGCCTGGGCGAGGACGATGCCCAGCGGCGCGACCAGATCTGGCAGTTGCTGGCCTCCAGCGAGCAGTCCGTGGCGTCGCAGTTCGCGCGCCTGTCGGCCGGCTTCGCGAAGGTCGACGAGGCGCGCACGCGCGTGAGCAAGCTCCCGATCGCCGTGCCGTTCGCCGACCGGCTGTTTCCCGCGGCGACCTTCGACCTGCGCAAGGCGCTCGCCATCCATGCGCGCGGCATCGCCGACGCGGCGAACAATGTGCAGCAGCTGTCGCCGAAGGCCAAGGCGTTCACGATGTCGGCCGAACTGTTCCTGATGCAGCACACCTGCCACTGGTTCTGCCGCTCGAGGACGGTGGCTTCGGCGCGCATGCTCGCGCGCCACAAGACCTCCCATGTCCTGCTGGTGGATTCCGTCTCGCCCGCGACCCGCGCCGCCTACAAGGCGCTCGTCGGCATCAGCTGAGCTTCTTCACCAGCACCTGGCTGCGGCGATCCCAGTTGTACTTGCGCTTGCGTGCTTCCGGCAGCCAGTCCGGATCGACCTGCACGAAACCGCGCTTGATGAACCAGTGCATGGTGCGCGTGGTCAGCACGAAGATGCTCTGCAGGCCCATCGCCCGCGCCCGCTGCTCGACGCGCTTGAGGATGCGCTCGCCGTCGCCCTGCGCCTGCGACAGCGGCGACACGGTGAGCGCCGCCATCTCGGCGGTGCGCTCTTCCTTGTACGGGTAGAGCGCCGCGCAGCCGAAGATCACGCCGTCGTGCTCGATCACGGTGTAATGGTCCACGTCGCGCTCGATCTCGGTGCGGTCGCGCTTGACCAGCGTGCCGTCGCGCTCGAACGGCTCGATCAGCTGCAGGATGCCCCCGATGTCGTCGGCCGTCGCCTGGCGCAGCGACTCCAGCTTCTCGTCGACGACCATCGTGCCGATGCCGTCGTGCACGTACACCTCCAGCAGCAGCGAGCCGTCGACCGAGAACGGCAGGATGTGGCTGCGCTCGACGCCCGACTCGCAGGCCTTCACGCAATGCTGCAGGTAGAACGCCGTGTCCGTCGGGCGCTGCGCCGGCGAGAGCGTCGCCAGCAGCTTCTTGGCGGCGTCCAGCGGGAGTTCGGTGTCGATCGGGTTGTCGTCGCTCTCCGGCAGTTCGCTGTCCATGCGGATACCGGGAATCTCGGTCAGGAAGATCAGCTTGTCGGCGCGGATCGAGATCGCCACGCTGGTCGCGACTTCCTCCATCGTCAGGTTGAACGCCTCGCCGGTGGGCGAGAAGCCGAACGGCGACATCAGCACCATCGCGCCGTAGTCGAGCGTGTGGCGGATGCCCTCGGCGTCGACCTTGCGGACCAGCCCGGAGTGCCTGAAGTCGACGCCGTCGATCACGCCGACCGGCCGCGCCGTGATGAAGTTGCCCGAGATCACGCGCACCGTGGAGCCGGCCATCGGGGTGTTCGGCAGGCCCTGGCTGAAGGCCGCCTCGATCTCGTAGCGCAGCTGGCCGGCGGCCTCCTGCGCGGAGTCGAGCGCCACCGCGTCGGTGATGCGCATGCCGTGCGAGTACCGCGCCTCGTGGCCCTTCGCGCGCAGCTGCTCGTTGACCTGCGGGCGGAAACCGTGGACCAGCACGACCTTCACGCCCATCGACTGGATGAGCGCGAGGTCCTGCGCGATGTTCTGCAGCTTGCCCGCGGCGATCGCCTCGCCGGCCAGGCCGACCACGAAGGTCTTGCCGCGGTGCGTATGGATGTAGGGCGCGACCGAGCGGAACCAGGGGACGAAGGTGAAGTTGAAGACGGCGGACATTCGGATGGGGAAAAGGGTGTTTGGCGCGCCGCTGAAGCCGCGGAACCGGGCTGGGATAATCGCGAATTCTCTCCCATGTCCCCGCCGTTTTCCCTCGCGCCCGACTGCATCCCTTGGCTGACGCTCCCACCACCACTTCCCTGAAGATCGAATTTCCCGAATCGCTGCCGGTGTCCGCCCGCCGCGAGGAGATCGCCGAGGCCATCGCCGCCCACCAGGTCGTGATCGTCTGCGGCGAGACCGGCTCGGGAAAGACGACGCAACTGCCGAAGATCGCGCTTCTGCTCGGCCGGGGCAAGCTCAACGCCCCGCCGGGGCAGGGCAAGCTGATCGGGCACACGCAGCCGCGCCGCATCGCGGCGAGTTCCGTGGCCAAGCGCATCGCCGAGGAGCTCAAGACGCCGCTGGGCGAGGTAGTCGGCTTCAAGGTCCGTTTCCAGGACCGGCTGTCGAAGGACGCGTCGGTCAAGCTGATGACCGACGGCATCCTGCTGGCCGAGACGCAGACCGATCCGCTGCTCAAGGCCTACGACACGATCATCATCGACGAGGCCCACGAGCGCTCGCTCAACATCGACTTCCTGCTGGGCTACCTGCGCGAGATCCTGCCGCGCCGGCCCGACCTGAAGGTGATCGTCACCTCGGCCACCATCGACGCCGAGCGCTTCGCGCAGCACTTCAGGTCGGCCCGCCCTGCGTCGGGCCGCCCCAAGGCGGGCGCGGTCCCCTCGGGGGGCAGCGATCCACACGAAGTGGGAGAGCGTGGGGGCGACATGGTGCCGGCGCCGGTCATCTACGTGTCGGGCCGCACCTTCCCGGTCGAGCAGCGCTATCGGCCGTTCGAGGAATCGCGCGAGTACGACATGAACGACG
>JAKONL010000126.1 GCA_022701965.1 Burkholderiaceae bacterium
ACGCCCGGCAGCTCGTACTCGATCGGGTCTTCCACCGTCATGATGTTGCTGCGCCCGGCGTCCAGGCGGCTGAGCGCGGCGTACAGCGTGGTCGTCTTGCCCGAGCCGGTCGGGCCGGTCACCAGGATGATCCCGTGCGGCTGGCCGATCAGCGTCTCGAAGCGGTCGAGCGTGTCGCCCTGCATGCCCACGGCTTCCAGCGTGAGCTTGCTCTCGTTCTTGTCCAGCAGGCGCAGCACGGCGCGCTCGCCGTGGGCGCTCGGCAGCGTGGAGACGCGCACGTCGACCGCGCGCGTGCCGATGCGCAGCGAGATGCGGCCGTCCTGCGGCAGGCGCTTCTCGGCGATGTCGAGGTCGGCCATGATCTTCAGGCGCGAGATCAGCGCCGCGTGCAGCGCGCGGTTGGGCTGCACCACTTCGCGCAAGGTGCCGTCGATGCGGAAGCGCACCGACGACGTGCGCTCGTAGGGTTCGATGTGGATGTCGCTCGCGCCGTCGCGCGCGGCCTGCGTGAGCAGTGCGTTGAGCATGCGGATGATCGGCGCGTCGCCGGCCGATTCCAGCAGGTCCTCGACGGCCGGCAGCTCCTGCATCATGCGCGACAGGTCGGCGTCGCCCTGCACCTCGCTGACCACCGCCGCGGCGTTCGATTCGCCGTGCGCGTAGGCCGCGCTGATGCGCTGCGCGAGCAGCGGGCCGTCGAGCGGCTCGAAGGCCTTGACGTCGAAGCGGCGGGCGACCTCGCTCAGCGCGCTGCGCGGCGGCGTGCGCGGCATCCAGAGCGTGCAGCTGCCGTCGTCGGCCTGTTCCAGCAGCAGCTGCTGCGTGCGCGCGAAGGCATAGGGAAGGGGATAGCGCACGGCGATGTCCTTCCGGGCCTCAGTTGACGAACTCGCGCCGGCTCATCGGGTCGCCGGTGGGCGGCAGCGCGCCCTTGAGCGGGCTCGGCGGCGCCGGCGGCACGCTGTCGATCATCGGCGGCGGGATCAGCTGCGTGCCGACGACACGGCGGCTGCCGTCGGCGGCCGGCGGCACGGCCAGCAGCGCCGGCAGGGTGGTCGTGATCGGCGGGATCACCGGCGCCTCGGACACGTTGCGCAGCATCGGGTTGTCGTTGATCGGCTGCGAATTCTGCTGCAGCACGCGCAGCGAGTCGTAGCGGTCGATGGCCACGGCCTCGCTGCCGGCGGCGTCGCGCATCACGACCGGGCGCAGGAACACCATCAGGTTGGTCTTGCTGCGGCTGCGCACTTCGCTCTTGAAGAGGTTGCCCAGCACCGGCACGTCGCCGAGTACCGGCACCTTCTCGTCGCTGCGCGAGTACTGATCCTGCAGCAGGCCGCCGATGACGATGATGCTGCCGTCGTTGACGAGCACGTTCGACTCGATCGAGCGCTTGCTGGTCGTCGGGCCGTTGACGTTGTTGACGGTCGACTGCACCACGCTCGACACCTCCTGGAAGATCTGCATCTTCACCGTGCCGTTCTCGCTGATCTGCGGGCGCACGCGCAGCGTCAGGCCGACGTCCTTGCGCTCGATGGTCTGGAACGGGCTCACCGCCGTGCTGCTGCTGCCGGTGTTGGTGTACTGGCCGGTCACGAACGGCACGTTCTGACCGATCACGATCTTCGCTTCCTCGTTGTCAAGCGTGAGCAGGTTGGGCGTGGACAGCACGTTGCCCTCGCCGTTGCTCTGCAGCAGCCGCGCCACCAGGCCCAGCGCGCTGACGCCGCCGATGGTCGTGCCCAGCCCGATGTTGAAGCCGCTCGAGGGCTGCGCCGCGACGCCGGTGGACGAGGTGCCTGCAGCGAGGTTGAAGATGTTCCTTCCGGCCAGGCTGGAGTTGTTGCCGACCGCGCCGGTGGCGCCGATCGCGGTCTGCCACTGTACGCCGAACTCGGCCGCCTTGTCGGCGTTGACCTCGATGATCAGGCTCTCGACCATGACCTGCGCGCGCCGGCCGTCGAGCCGGTCGATCACCGCGCGCATCTGCCGGTACTGCGGCTCGGGAGCGGTGATGATCAGCGAGTTGGTGGTCGGGTCGGCCTGGACCTGGCCGCCGGTGGAGATCGCGTTGCTGTTGTTCAGCGGCGCGGTCGCGGCCGAACTCGTCTGGCCGCCGGTGTTGTTGTTGTTCTGCGGGTTCTGGCTGGTGCCCGTGCCGGTGCCGCCGGTCTGCCCGCCGGTGTTCGATATGCCGCGCGCCTCGTTGGACATCGCCGCGCGCAGCGTCGTCGCCAGCTTGGTCGCGTCGGCGTTCTTCAGGTAGACCACGTAGACGTTGCCCGAGGCGCCGTTCTCGCCCTCGATCGGCGGCCGGTCGAGCTTGTCGACCAGCGTGCGCACCAGCTGCGCGCGCGCCGGGTTGGCCGCGCGCAGGATCAGCGAGTTGCTGCGCGTGTCCGCCAGCAGCGCGGTGCGGAAGGTCGAGTCGACCGCGCCCGGCACGCCGCCGGCCACCCCGCCCGCGCCGGTGCTCGATCCGCCGTCGAGCAGCCGCGTGACCAGCGGCACCATGTCGTTGGCGATCGAGTGCTTGAGCGGGATCACCTCGATGTCCGACGCGTTGGGCACGTCGAGCGAAGCGACGATGCGCGCGAGGCGGCGCATGTTCTCCGCATAGTCGGTGATGACCAGCGAGTTGTTGCCGGGATTGACGTTGATGGTGTTGTTGGGCGCGATCAGCGGCCGCAGCACCGGCAGCAGGTTGTTGGCCGACTCGTAGTTCAGCTTGAAGACCTGCGTGACGATCTGGTTGCCGCTGAGCGCGGCCATGCTGCCGGTCGAGGTGGCGACCGTGCTGCTCTGGAGCTTGGCGTCGGCCTCGGGCACGATCTTGTAGAGGCCGTCGGCCTGCACGATCGCGAAGCCCTGCAGCCGCAGCGCGGCGGCGAACTGGTTGAAAGCCGCCGCCGGCGCGATGGCGCGGTCGGTCGTGAGGTTGATCGTGCCCTTGACGCGCGGATCGACCACCACGTCGCGGCCGGTGATGACGGCCATGGTGCGCGCCACCGACTCGATTTCGGCATTGGCGAAATTGAGCGTGATCGGCTCGCCGCGACGCGGTGCGCCGTCCTGTGCCAGTGCGGTAGGCAGGCAGGTGGTCATGAGCAGTTGCGCCGCGAGGGCGGCGATGCCCAGACGCACGCCGTGAGAAGACAGGTGCTTCATGGTCAACCCAAAGTGATGAGCGAGCGCGCGCCGTCGCGTCGCCCGATGATGTTCAACAGATTCGAAAGCGCGTCCTCGCGCCCCGGCGCCGCGCTGGCTTCGCCGTCGAAGCGCATGGCCCGGCCGTTCCAGCGGCCGCTGCCGCTCAGCTGCAGGCTGCCGTCGCGGGTGGTCAGCAGCAGGGTCGGCGCCGGGCCGCCTTCGACGGTGATGCGGTAGCTGCCCATGGGGCGCAGCGTCGACAGGCTCGAGGAGATGCCGGTCGCGTCGAGCGTCGCGCGTCCGGCGAGCGCCAGCTGCGTGCGCTGGAGCTGCATCGTGAAGGCCTGCGTGGAGAGTTCGAGCACGCC
>JAKONL010000137.1 GCA_022701965.1 Burkholderiaceae bacterium
CCTCGTTCCTGCTCAATGAGAAGCGCCCCGAGATCGCCAAGATCGAGCTCAAGCAGCGCGTGACCGTGCTGATGGTGCCCAACAAGACGCTGGAGACCCCTAACTACCGGCTCGAGCGCCTGAAGCACGACGATCCGCGCCTCGACCACATCCAGGCTAGCTACAGGATGGCCGACGAGATCGAGGATCCGACCTCCGTCACGCGCCGTTCGCAGGAGCCGACCAACAAGCAGACGCCGGTGATCAAGGGCGTGCTGCCCGATGCGCCTGCGCCGGTCGCGGTGCCTCGACCCGAAGCGGTGCGTCCACCGGCACCAGCAGCGGCGCCGGCAGTCCCTGCGGCTTCCGAGACGAAGCCGGTGTCGGCCCTGCCGCGTGCCGTGCAGCCGCCGGTCACCGTGCCCGCGCCTGCGCCTGCGCCGGCCGAGACGGGGTTCTTCGCGATGATCAGGAACTTCTTCGGCTTCGGTCCGGAGCCGGTCGCGCCACCGGTCGCAGCGCCGATGCCCTCGGCGATCCCGGTCGAGGCCCCGAAGCCGACGCGCGGGGAGAACGGCCGCGAAGGCGGCCGTGAAGGCGGTCGTACCGGCAGCGGCCGGGACGGCGAGGCACGGGCCCCGCGCGACGGCGAAGCGCGGCGCGGACGTGGCGGAGAAGGACGCGGAGGCCGTGATGGCGAACGTCGCGGTGGACGCGGCGAAGGTCGTGGAGAAGGACGCGGAGGCCGTGACGGCGAGCGACGCGAACCCGCCGAGGTCCGCAGCGAGATGCGCACGGAAATCCAGACCGGCGAAGTCCGCGAACCGCGTGAGCCGCGCGAACCCAGGGAGCCCCGCGAAGCGCGTGCCCCGCGCGACGGCGAGCGCCGTGGCGGCCGCGGTCCGCGCCGCGACGGCGAAGCACGCCCGTTGCCGACGGATCCGGCGCAGGGCACGGTCGGCCCCAGGGCGATCGATGCGCCCGCCGCCGAAACCGGAGAAGGCGTCGGCACCACGGCGATGGAACGCGCGCCCCGCGGACGAGGCCGCGATCGCAACGAGCCGCGGGAAATGCGTGAGCCGCGTGAGCCGCGCGGCGATCGCGCCGAAGGCGAACAGTCGGACGAATCGCGTGGCGACCGCGCACCTCGCGGCGAGCGTGGCGATGGCCGTCGCGAGCGACGCAACGACGGCGTCTCGCGCGGCGAACCGGCGTCGGCGCCCGTCGTTTCGAACGAAGGCCTGGCCGCAGTGGCCGTCGCCGACACCGGTGTGACACAGGACGCTGTCGAGTCCGCCGACGGCGAGCGGGCGCCCCGCCGCGAAGGCGACGAGCGCCGTGGCCGGTCGCGCGACCGCTACGGTCGCGACCGCCGCGAACGCGCTCCGCGCGAGAGTGGCAGCGAGTCCGCCGAAGTCGTCGAGTCCGGTGCGGAAAACCGTTCGGTCGCCGAGCCGGTCGTCGACGTACCGGCGGTGATTCCGGCCACGGGCGTCGCTGGCGAGGAGATTCGCCCTGTCGCCATGGGCGATGCGCCCTCCGCATCGCCGTTGCCGGAGAGCGTCGCGATCGCCGATCGCGACACCGTAAAGCCACCGGCACCGGTGATCGATGTCGCGCCGATCAGCCCGGTGCCGGCAAAGCAGGTCGCTACGCCGGCGTCGGAAGGTGGAATGCCCAAAGTGCAGGCGTTCGAGCTGCCGCTGGCCGCGCTGGCACAGATCGCCGAAGGCTCGGGCCTGCAGTGGGTGAATTCCGATGCCGCACGTGTGGCTCAGGTGCATGCGTCGATCGCCGCCGAACCGAAGCCGGTCCACGTGCCGCGCGAACGGCCGAAGGCCGTGGTGCTCGACGAAGGCCCCCTGGTGCTGGTGGAGACTCGCCGTAACCTTGCCGGCACCAAACTGCCATTCGAACAGGACGCCCGTACGGACGACGCGACGCACTGACGGACAGTCGCAATCGAAGGCCGGATACGTCGCCAGAGCGACGTATCCGGCTTTTTTGCTTTGCAGACAGGGTCGCGCTTCGGCACACGGCAGAAAAATTGCCGGCTACTTCAGATTTTCCTGTCTCACCAGAGAAAAAACCCGCGCGATTCATTCACGCCACACCTCGCTGACTGCGAGGGGATGCCCGGCTTCGTCCTACGCAGGTTGCAGCAATCCTAAGCAATAACCCGTAATGCGATAGACCTCGTTTTGTACTCTGTTCACATAATCAGAGTCTTAAGTTCTCATTCGAGGATGCGCGCATTACACAGTTAGTTAGAATGGTGCAGTGCACAATCATTCTTAGCGTGTGAAATGTCACGTGTGCCGTTGCAGACAGAAAGAAGTACGGCTTTCGTCGCACGACAAAGTAGAACGAATGTGTTCAAATTCTTTCGCTTAGTAGTAAAGCGTTACACTGCCGCGCTGGAAGGCAGGCCCTTTTAGGGGAACACTGATGTTTCGTTCTGATTCGACCGCACAAGCCAATCTGATCCATCGTCGCGCATCCGGCAGCGGAGAATCGCCGTCGGCGCAAAACCTGGCGCTTCCCCGCGAACATACCTTGCTGGAACGTTTCGGCAAGCGCTCGCTCGACATCGTCGGGGCCCTGGTCTTTTTCGCCCTGTTCGGACCGATCTACCTGCTGCTTGCCATCTGCGTGCAGGTGAGCATGGGTCGCCCGGTGCATTACTGGCAGACCCGGCTTGGCTCTGACGGCCAGAAATTCCGGTTCTACAAGTTTCGCTCGATGGTCCGGAATTCGGACGCCATCCTGGACGAGCACCTGAGCAAGAACGAAGCGGCTCGCATGCAATGGGAAACCTTCCAGAAGCTGGAACAGGACCCGCGCATCACGCCGTTCGGCAAGATCATCCGCAAGCTGAGCCTCGACGAATTGCCGCAGTTCTGGAACGTGCTCAAGGGCGACATGAGCCTGGTCGGCCCGCGTCCGTGCATGGAACGTCAGCGCAGCCTCTACGGCAAGCATTGGGGGCACTATTGCGCAGTCCGTCCGGGAATCACCGGACTCTGGCAAGTCAGCGGTCGTAACCGTTTGTCATATGCTCAGCGCGTCGAGCTCGATGCCAAATACGTGAACGACTGGTCGCTGTGGCTCGACATCAAGATCCTGGCCAAGACTGTCAGCGCCGTGATTTCCGGCGAAGGTTCGCGCTGAACATCGTTCAGGCAGGCAGGCCGCCAGGCCTTCAGACGACGCAATCGATACAAAAATGACAGAGTTCCAGAAGCGCATTTATGTCGCCGGCCATCGCGGCATGGTGGGTAGCGCCATCGTCCGCAACCTGACCGAGAGCGGCACCTCGCGCGTGATCACGCGGACCCGGGCCGAGCTCGACCTGACCGACCAGTCGGCCGTACGGCGTTTCTTTGCCGTCGAGAAGCCGGACGAGGTGTACCTGGCCGCGGCCAAGGTCGGCGGCATCCATGCCAACAACACGTTCCCGGCGGATTTCCTCTACGAGAACCTGATGCTCGAGGCGAACCTGATCCACGAAGCATGGCGCAGCGGGGTCCGCAAGCTGCTGTTTCTCGGGTCGAGCTGCATCTATCCGCGCATGGCACCGCAGCCGATGGCCGAAGACGCGCTTCTCACCGGCAAGCTGGAGCCGACCAACGAACCGTATGCGATCGCGAAGATCGCCGGGATCAAGCTCTGCGAGAGCTACAACCGCCAGCACGGGACCGATTTCCGCAGCGCGATGCCGACCAACCTCTACGGTCCGGGCGACAACTACCATCCGGAAAACAGCCATGTGCTGCCTGCACTGATCCGGCGCTTCCACGAGGCGAAGGCGTCGAACGCCCCCATCGTCGTCATCTGGGGCACCGGGACGCCGAAACGGGAGTTCCTGTATGTCGACGACATGGCCGAAGCCTGCGTGCACGTGATGAATCTGCCGCACGACACCTATGCCGCGTCGACGCAGCCCATGAGCAGCCACATCAACGTGGGCAGCGGGGAAGATCTCTCGATCCTGGCGCTCGCGCAGCTCGTGAGCGAGGTGATCGGCTACAAGGGCGAGATTCGCTGCGATGCAGAAAAGCCCGACGGGGCACCGCGAAAGCTGCTCGACATCTCGCGCATCCGTGGACTGGGCTGGACGCCGCAGGTGGGCCTGCGTACCGGCATCGAACGCGCCTACACGGATTTCCTGTCGCAACCGGTCGCCTCGCGCTGACCGGACCGTTGCACGCGAGACGTCTTCGCATGTCCGGCTCGGCACCGCCAACCTCCTCCTCCCCAGGCTCCCGCTTCGACTCCTCCAGCGCAGTACGCAAGGCATCCTCGCTTTCGGTGATTCCGCCAGGACCTGGCGGCGTCTACGATTTCGCGATGAAGCTCGGTGACCGGCTCGATGCGCCGGTCGTCGAACTCGCCCGGGATACGGACACATCGCAATGGTCAGGCGACCTGCTGCTGCTCCACTTCAGCGGCTACGGCTTCCAGATGCGCGGAATTCCGCTCTGGCTCAACGACAAGGTACGTTCGCTCAGAAAACGCTTTCGCGTCTTCGGCGTCGTCTTCCATGAACTCTACGCCTCCGGACCGCCCTGGAGCTCGGCATTCTGGCTGCGTGGCACGCAACGCAGGATCGCCCACGAGCTTCTGCAGCAGTCGGACTTCTGGTTCGCCAACCGCGACGGCGCGGCACGATGGCTCGGCCGGCATGCGCCTTCGAAACCGCATGCGACGATGCCCGTGTTCTCCAACGTCGGCGAGCCGTCGGGCATCGACATCGACGGCCTGGACAGCAGCCGCGACCGCACGATGGTCGTGTTCGGCAGCAACACGATGCGCAGCCAGGTCTACGAGTGGAACGACGGCGAGATTTTCGATGCCGCGAAGCGATCGGGCTTGAGCATCATCGATGTCGGGCCACCGATCGAGAACACGGCGATGGCACAGCGCCTGGCAAGCGAGGGCGTGATCGTCAAGGGTCGGCTGCCGGCCGAGGACGTGAGCGCGGCAATGCTTCGCGCCGAATACGGTGCCCTCGTCTATCCGGCGGAATTCGCGGCGAAGAGCGGAATATTCGCGGCGTACGCGGCTCACGGCATCTGCCCGGTGATGTTGTGGAACAAAAGCACTACTGGCGACGGTTTTAAGCAAGGAATCAACTACATCGATGGCTTTGCGGCGCTGCGCGGAGGAAAATCGCAGGCCGACGCCCGCCGCATCGGCCGAGCGGCACGCCAGTGGTACGAGCCGCACTCGATCGACGCGCAGGTTGCCACGCTGAAGAAACTGAGTATGGAATCACGTTCATGAACACCATCACCGGCCAGGCGCCGTACGCCCCATCGCGCCGGGATGGCGTGCAGGTTTCCCGATCCGCGGATCGAAGCGGCAGCAGGACCGAAGACGCCTCGGCTCGGATCAGCAGAGCGGGCTATGCGTTCATGGCGGTGTTCTTCATCGTCGTGTTCGAAGGAGCGGTGCGGAAGTGGGGCACCGCCGCGTCCACCATTCCCCTGATTCTTCTTCGGGATCTCATTGCGCTGGGATGGGTGTTCTACGCATGGAAGAGCGGAAGCCTCGGGCGCTATGGGAAAGTGACTGCCGTCATGACAGCCTGGACCTGCCTCGTGGTCGCATGGGGCCTCTTCCAGGTGGTCGCCGGCGCGAGTTCTCCGCTGATCTTCGCGATCGGAGTCCGGTTCTGGCTGCTCTACACATGGTTCGCGGTCGCGGCTGCCGCGACCCTGACCGAAGCCGACTACAGAGCAGCGGTCAAGCTGGCGATGTTCTCGTTGCTGCTCATGGCGCCCCTGGCCGTCTTCCAGCACAACTCCCCGCCCGGGGCCAACATCAACCGTCAGCTCGACGGTGACGAGCGGTTCGTGTTCGTGGCCGTCGCCGGCGTGGTGCGGACGACCGGAACGTTCAGCTTCACGTCGGGTTACGCCAACTTCGTGACGGCGGTCGCCCCGCTGGTCTTCGGCGTGCTCGGCGCGCGCAAGCGAGGCAGGCTCGACTGGATGATCGCGCTCGGCGCGGTGGCTGCCTTCATGGTGGCGAGCGTCGTGAGCGGTTCCCGGACCGCCGTCCTTTCTTCCGGACTGATGTTCGGCGCCTACCTCGTCGGACGGCTGCTGTTCTCGAAGAACCGCGACAAGCCGGCAGCCCTGGCCGCGGTGGTGATGATGCTGGTCCTCGCGGCCGGACTCATCTTCTTCCTGTCGGATGCCGTGACGGTCACGCAGCAGCGCTTCGAGGACGCCTCGAACGCCGAGAACTTCTGGGAACGCGTCATGGCGGTCTTCCTGGGCGAGGCGACGGTGTTCAACGCGTTCACGTGGATCGGCAGCGGCATCGGTGCCGACTCCAACCTAGCGACATCGCTTCGCGCCGGCGCGACCAACTTCGGCCTTGCCGAATCGGAAGCCGGCCGCATCCTGCTCGAAGGCGGTCTCGTCGGCCTGGCGTTCCTGGCCCTCAAGCTCTTCGTGCTGTTCGTGGGGCTCTACAAGAGCATCCTGCTCTCGCGCAAGTACCACTCGCCGTATCCGGTGCTGTCATGGCTGACGCTGCTCCTGGGTCTCATGACGTGGTCGGCCATCGGCCAGCTGACGGCCAACGCGCTGCTGGGCATCCTGTTCGGCTTTTTCCTGCTGATGTTCCGCTACCCGGCTGGCGACTTCTTCCCCGCCCGCCGCCGATGAAGCTGCTGGTCTACGGAATCAACTTCGCGCCGGAACTCACGGGCATCGGCAAATATTCCGGCGAGATGGTTGCCTGGCTCGCGGCCCGGGGCCACGAAGTGCGCGTCATCACCGCCCCACCCTACTATCCGGAATGGAAGGTGCGCGACGGCTACAGCGGGTCCCGCTACAGCCGCGAGACCTGGAACGGCGCCGAGATCTTCCGCACGCCCTTGTGGGTACCCGGAAAGGTCAACGGCCTTCGTCGGCTGGTCCATCTGGCCAGCTTCGCATTGGCCAGCATCCCGACGCTCCTGTCGCAATGGCGCTGGAAACCCGACGTCGTCTGGATGACGGAGCCGCCGCTGTTCTGCGCGCCCGCAGCGCTGGCCTTCGCCGGCCTGCGCTCGACCAGTGCCTGGCTGCACATCCAGGACTACGAAGTCGACGCGGCCTTCGAACTCGGATTGCTGAAGGGCCCTCGCCTGAGGGGCTTCGTGACGTCGATCGAACGTGCGCTGCTGCGGCGCTTCGATCGCGTCTCCACGATCTCCCAGCGGATGCTCGAGCGTGCGACGAGCAAGGGCGTGGAGCCATCGCGTCTGGTTTCGTTCACGAACTGGGCCGATGTCGATGCAATACGGCCCCTGACCGCGCCGAGCCCTTTCCGGGCCGAGCTCGGCATCGCCGACGATGCGGTCGTGGCGCTCTACTCCGGCAACATGGGCGGCAAGCAGGGACTGGAACTGCTCGCCGAGATGGCCGTGATGCTGCGCGACGAGCCGGACATCGCCTTCGTCTTCTGTGGCAACGGCGCGGGCCGGCCCGAACTCATGGCGCGCTGCGCGAACCTTCGCAACGTCCGCTTCATCGACCTGCAGCCTGTCGAACGCCTGGGCGACCTGCTCGGGCTGGCCGACGTCCATCTGCTGCCGCAGCGTGCGGACGCCGCCGACCTGGTGATGCCGTCCAAGCTCACGGGCATGCTGAGCAGCGGGCGGCCGGTACTCGCCGGCGCGCGCCCCGATACCGAGCTCGGGCAGGTCGTCGCAACCTGTGGCAGCGTGGTCCCGCCCGAAGACGCACGCGCCTTCGCCGACGCTCTGATGGTGCTGGCGTCCCGGCCCGAGCTGCGGCAGGCGCTGGGCCGCAAGGCGCGCGAGCTGGCCGAGACCCTTTTCGCGCGCGACGCCGTCCTGGCACGCTTCGAACGCGACCTCCAGGCCTGCATCGCCGCACGCTGACGTTGCCGGCGTTGCGCCGGCTGGCGGCCTGACAACACCCACTCGCACAGCACCGCAATGAAAAACGGCGGCAGGACCCAGGTCCTGCCGCCGTTTTCGCCTCGTCGACGCCCCGACCGCAGCAAGCGGCCATGGGCGTCGATCTTCGTCACTGCTCGTCGGGCAGGATGCTTTCGTAGTTGTACTTGGTGTAGCGATAGCGGCCGTACTTGTGTGCGGCGTAGGCACGGCGATCGAGCTTCATGCCGTTGAGCAGCACCCCGGTCGCGACCTTGCCGCCGAGCGACAGACGGCGCGTGCTCTCCTTGAGCTCGCCCATGGTCGACTGGTCGGCACGAGCCACCATCAGCACCGTGCCGGCATGCGCGGCCACCGTCGCGGCGTCCGCGGCGACCAGCACCGGAGGCGCGTCGATCACGACCAGGTCGTACTGCCCGGAGAGCGACTCGAGAATGCTCGTGAACGACGCCGATACCAGCAGTTCCGACGGATTCGGCGGCAGCTGGCCCGTGGCCAGGAAGTCGAGGTTGGGCACGACCTGGCGATGCACGGTCTGCTGCACGGTCAGGCTGCCCGCGATCAGTTCGGACAGGCCGCCGTGGCGCTGGAGACCGAAATACTGGTGCGCATGGCCGCGGCGCATGTCGGCGTCGATCAGCAGCGTGCGCTTGCCGGCCGCTGCCATCAGCGCGGCGAAGTTCGCCGTGACGAAGCTCTTGCCGACGCCGGGCGTGGCACCAGTGATGAGCACGCGGTTGTTCGGCGACTCCAGCATCGCGAACTGCATCGCGGTGCGCAGGCTTCGCAGGCTTTCGACGGCCGGGTCGTCCGGATGTTCGATCGCCAGCAATCGCACGCCGGTGGCGCCCGTGAGGCGACGCTTGGCGATCGCGCCCTGCGCATCGCTGACCGGAATGGTGGAGAACACCGGCAGGCCGCCGTTGGCCTCGACCTCGTGCGGATCGCGGATCCGCTGTTCGACGAACGAGTTGCGGATGAAGGCGGTGATCAGACCCAGGAACAGGCCGAGTGCCAGCGCCGCGCCCATGATGGCCTTGCGGTTCGGCTTGACCGGGATGGTGGGCACGGCGGCATCGTCGAGCACGCGGACGTTGCCGACCTTGCCCTCCTTGACCAAGCGCAACTGCAACGCGTTGTTCAGCAGCGACTGGTAGAGCTCGGTGTTGACCTTCACGTCGCGCTCGAGGCGCACGGCGTCCTGCTGCACGGCCGGAAGCGCCTTGATGCGACCCTGGATGCCGCCGATGTCGCGCTGCAGCGCGGCGATCTGCGCGTCGAGCGTCTGCACCAGCGGATGGTTGGCCGTGAAGCGGCCTTCGAGTTCGCGACGGCGCTGCTGGGCTTCGAGCAGCTTGCTCTGGCGGTCGACCGAAGCACCCAGGACGATCGTGGCTTCCTCGGTGAACGAGACGGTCGAGTTGCGGTTGCGGAAGTTGTTGTAGAGCTGCTCGGAATTCTCGAGCTGCTGCTTGAACTGCGGCAGCTGGACGTCCAGGAACGCGAGCGTCTTCTGTGCCTCGGCCGACTTGCGCTCGATGTTCTGGCGCACGTACTGCGCGCCCACGGCGTTGACCACGCGGGTGATGCGATACGGATCGGTGCCCTGGATCGACGCGTTGATGATGCCGGACTGCTTGCCGCGCTCGGCCAGGAGCAGGCCGTCCTGGACCGCGACGATCGTCTTGGCCTTGGACTGGCGGACGACGTCGAATTCGGCGCCCGGCTTGCCGGCGAGCTGGCTCACCGTCAGTTCGACCGGGCCATCGGGTGTCTCGGCCTTGAGCGTGCTGCCCACCGTACCGTTGAGCGGCGCGGAAAGCCGCGGATGCGTCACGGAATACTGTCCGCCACCCTTGGCCGTCAGGCGGAACTCCGAGCCCTCCATGGACTCGGGAACATTGAATTCCGACACCGTGATGCGTTCGGTGCCCGAGACGTAGCCGGACATCCCGAGGAAGCCCGGGTCCGACAGGCCCTCCGAACGGCGTGCCATCCAGCCGCCGATGTAGGGGACGTAGCGAGGGCCCGCGCTGATGTAGAGCTTGGTCGCATCCACCGCAGGTGCCACCACCATGCGCGAGCGCATCAGCTCCATCTCGGCGCTCGTCGGCGTCTTGATGTCGAAGAAGCCGGCGGCATCGCCGACGGCTCCCTTGCCGGCGCCGTTGAGGTCCTCGACCTGCACGACCACGGTCGACTCGTAGACCGGACGCTCCATCAGCGCGTAGGCGGTGCCCAGGAGGAACACGATCAGCGTGATGGCCGCGATCAGCCACTTGTTGGCCGCCAGGACGTCGATGTAGTGACCGAAGTCGATGTCGCCGTCGTCCTCGACGTTCTGCGGTGCGGCCGCGGCGGGACCCATGGTGGAATTGAAGGTTGAATTCATCGGCTCGATGCTCTTGATGGGTAGGAGGCCCGGCGGCTGCCGGGAGGCGACGACATCAGTTCCTGCGCGACGCGACGTCGCGCAGGGTGGTGGCGGTGGCCGCGGACGGAAGGATCAGGTTGATGACGCGGTTCCAGCGCACGAGCGGGACCGGATCGACGTAGACCACGTCGCGGGCGCGAAGCGGGAAGGTGTCGGCCAGTGCGAGCGCCGTCGGCGTGCGACCATCCAGATGGAAGATCGCCTGACCGGTGGGCTCGTTGCGGATCACGAAGATCTGGCGCGGGTTGGCGAGATTCAGGTTCACCCCGCCACCTCGGACAACGCCTCGTTCAGGCTCAGTCGGCCGTTGCGCATCAGGACGGTGCCCTGGATACCCACTTCGCCCATCACGGACACTTTCCGCTCCGCGCTGCTGCGCGCCATGATCAGGTCGCCGTTCTTCAGCGGGATGCGGGTCGGGTCGATGCCGGCGTCGGTCAGCGCGACCAGGTCGAGCGTGGTCGTCGCGCCGTTGCGCGTGAGCGTCACGAAGGACCGGTCGCCGGTCGACGCGATGCCGCCGGCGCGGCTGAGCGCCTCGGCCAGCGTCATCGGAATGTCGCTGAACACGAGCAGGCCCGGAATCTTCACCTCGCCTTCGATGTACGCCCGCTTGCTGCGGAACGCGGTCACGCGGACGCTCAGCTGCGGGTTCTTGAAGACACGCGAGAGACGCTGCACCAGCGCATCTTCGAGCTGCTGCACGGTCATGCCGGAAGCCTGGAGCGGTCCGGCGTACGGGAAGGAGATCTGGCCGGTGTTCGAGACGATGAAGCCCGGCGCCGGAGACACGCTCGACGGATCGGCCACCGTGGTGGCAGGCGTTCCGCTGAAGGCGATCTCGGGATGGTCGTAGACCACGATGCCCACGACGTCGCCCGGCCCGATGCGATAGGGCTCGGGCTCGCCGACCAGCGCCATCACTTGCGGGCTGATCGTGGCCGGCGTGGCCATGCGCTGCGCCTGGATCAGCGCGGGCGTGATCTCGGTCAGCGCGCCGGCAGGCGGCGCGTCGGTCGTCGCCGAAGCGAAACCGGAGGGCGAGACCGCCATGGCGGCGTCATCGCGTGCCGAACTGAAGCCCGGCGCGAGCGGCGCGCAGCCTTGCAACAACAGGCCGGCGGCCACGAATATCGCTGAATGTAATGAAAAACTTTTCAAACTGGACTCCGGAACGACCGAAATGAATACTTTTGGAAACAGGTCGCAATGTACCCGACACGGTGTAGATTGTTCAAATTGTTTCTTGTTGTATATCGGTTGGCCAACATAAAGAGGGTTGGATGACAAAATAAGTCACACGGCGTCGTTTTCGCGACAAACCGGGCGACCCGAGAACCTGACGATCCACGCGTCTCGGACGCGTCAACCGCTGCGCCTGGACGCTCTTCAGGGAATTTCCACCTGTGCGGCGCGCCGCCAGGCGATCGCCGCCTGTGTCGCATCGTCACGCTGTTCGGACAGTGCCGCGAGCGCCAGCCAGGCCCGGCGCTGCAGATGGGCGTCCTGCAGACCCTGGGCCGCCTGCGCCAGCAGCTGCTGCGCCTTGCCCCACAACTGGCGCCGCATGCAGGCCATGCCGGCCAGATACTGCAGCGCCGGATCGCGAGGATCGTTGCGCTGGGCGGCTTCGATCCGCGCCAGCCAGTCGGCGTCGACCGAATCGAGCCCGGCCTCGAGCGCACGGACCAGCTTGATGCGCAGCGAGCCTTCGAGGCCGCCGCTGCTGCGCGCCGGCAGATTGATGCGGTCCCAGACCGGTGCGAGCCAGCCGCGCGCCACCGCCAGGTCGCCGTCTGCCGTCGCGAGACATCGGGCGGCATGGATCGCCACCTCGGGCATGGCGCGCTCGGCGGGTTCGAGGTCGGCCCAGGCGCGTTCGACCTGCGCGGCATCGTGCGCGCCGGACAGCAGCTCCGTCGCGAGACCGCGCACGATGCTCGCCGCCGCGCTCGCCGAGAACGCGCGATGCTTGGCCAGGAGACGCGCGGTCTGCAATGCCTCCAGCGTGCGGTGCTCCTGCCGCGCGGCCTTCAGGCGCAAACGCAGTGCCAGCGTGCGACGCTGCACGCCTTGCGGAAGCTCTTCCATCAAGGCGAGCGCGGCCGACGGATCCTGGTCCTCCAGCGCCCATCGGGCCGACCGCAGCTGCACGCCCTCCCGCGTCTCGGGCGTCGCGGCACCCCGCGCGGAAGCATCGTGGAGCGCCTGATGCAGATGGGCATCGCGCGCGGCGCGGTCCTGCAGCGCCTGCGCGCTCTCGGCCGCCAGCAGATGCGACAGCATCCGTACCTGGGCAGCCTGCGGCAGGACCACGTCGAGCGCCGCCAGCGTCTTCTCCTGCGCGAGCGCGGCGAGCGCCGCCTTGCGCGACCGCGAGAACCGCCCCGCAAGCAACTGGGCGAGAGCGTCGAGCACGGAGGCATGCAATGCGCGCTCCTTCTGCTGTATGCGCCACTGCCGCGCCTGGTTCGGCAGCGAGAACAGCGCCGACAGCCCGCGCAGTGCGAAGTGCATCAGCACGAAGGTGCCCGTGACCAGCAGCAGCACCAGATTCAGGGACAGATCGATCCGGTAGGGCGTCCAGTAGACCGTGACCGTGCCCGGGTTGTCGCCGGCGAACAGCGCCCCGGCCGCCGCGATGGCGAAAAGCCCCAGGAACCAGAGTGCGGCACGCATCGTCAGCGTCCGGCAGCGGCCGTCGCGAGCGCGGCGATGGTGTCGTCGATGCGTGGCGCCTCGGTGGCCTTGACCTGGACCTGCAGCTGCTGGAGCAGCGTGGCGGCCGCCTGCACGCGGCGCGAGGTCGGATCGAAGTAGCGATTGAGAGAGACCGAGACGGCACCCAGCTCGCTGCGCGCCAGGTCGACCTGCCGAGAAAGCAGCGCAGCCCGCACGCCCAGCAGCTTGAGCTTGAGGTTCTCGCGCAGGAAGAAGGTCTGGTCGGGTGCGAGCAGCACCGCCTCCGGCCGCTCGACGCGCCCGACCCGGACCAGTGACCGCGCCTCCGAACGCACCGCGGCGAGCACGCGCTGCCACAAGGGCGCATCCGCCGGCAGCGGTTCGGCCTGCAAGGGATCGCCGCCGACGCGCATCGACAGCGCGTTGACGGTCGGCAGGTCGTCGACGCCTCGCATCAGCTCGTCGATCCGCCGCAGCGCGTCGCTGCCGTCGCCGCTGGCGTTGGCGCGCAGGCGATCGGCGTCGCGCTGGACCGCGCGCTGCAGCGGCGCCAGGCGCGGCTGCGCGGCGCGGGTGATCCGCTGGTCCGCGGCACGCAACGCGGCGAGCAGCGGCTCGATGTTGCCGGTCGTCTGCGCCTGCTGCAATGCGAGGCGGACGGCCGACTCGATGTCGACGACCAGATTCTCGTCGCGCGAACGCGACAGGCTCTGCATCACTTCCTCGAGCTGCGAGCGCTGCAGCGCGACCTCGGCGATGCGGCTCTCGGCCAGCGCCAGGCGCGCGGCGGTGTCGCGGACCGTGTCGGCGGCCTGCCGGGCGAGCGTGCGGGCCTCGAGCGACTGCGCCAGGGCGTCGGCGCTCTGCCGCGCCAGCTGCTCCTGCATGCCGCCGACCTTCTGCCAGAGCACGAGGCCGACGACCAGGGACACCAGCGCCACGATGGCCAGCAGGCCCAGCGCAATGCGCGTCAGCATCACTGCGCCGAGGTCGTCGCGAGCCGTTGCCGATGCCGGAAGCAAGGCGGCCGGGATGCTGTCCGGCAGGGCTTCTTCGGTGATCGTGGACGCGGAACTCATCTGAACGATTCTATCGAGGCCACCAGCGCCGCCACCCCGGGCTGGGAGAGCGCCACGGAGGCGAACCCGGCCTCGCGCGCGGCATCGCCGATGCGCGGATGCGTGGCGACGGCGCGGGCCTTGCGCCAGTCGGCATCCGGCATGGCCTGGCGCAGGTAACCGATCGATTCGGAGCTGCTGAAGATCCAGATCGCGCCATCTGCGGAGGCCGACGTTGCCAGGCTGCGCTCGGCCTCGCCGAACGCCGGTGCCAGCCGGCGGTAGGCGACGACGGTGTCGAGCGCGCCGCCGGCATCCGCGACCTCGCGCGCGAGCCAGTCGCGCCCGGTCGGCCGGCCCTGCGCGTCGCCGCCCCGCACGATCAGCACCCGCGAAGCCGCATCGACCTGCGGGCGCACGCGCGCCCAGAGCGTCTCGGAGTCGAACTGCCCGGCGTCCGGCGCCGGTGCGTCGATGCGCGAGTCCGGCACGCCGGCCGAGCGCAGCGCCCGCACGGTACCGGGGCCGGTCGCCCAGAAGCGCGCCGGGCCCTGGCCGGTCCAGGCCGGCGTATCGCCGCAGTCAGTCAGGAAATGCTCGACCGCCGGCGCGCTGACGAACATCAGCGCCGAGCGGTCGCCGATGCGCCCGCGCGCTGCGGCGAGCGCGTCGATGCCGGCACCTTCGACCGGCTCGATCGCGATCAGCGGCAGCGACACGGCGTCGAGGCCGGCCGCTCGCAGGTCCGTGGTCCAGCGAGCGGCTTCGCGCGCCGGCCGGGTCACGATCACGCGCGGCGCCATCGAAACCCCTGCACCGCGCTCGTCACGCCGCGGCCGGCGCGCCGTCGGCCGCGCGCGCCCCGTTGGCGCACAGCAGTGCGGCCGCCTCCTCGCCGAGCGCGCGGGCCTGGTCGAAGTTGCCGATGTGCGCCGCATCGGCGCGCGCCCTGACCTGCACCAGCGCGCCGCTTCCCTCGGGATCGCCCCACGCTGCTTCTATATGCAGGGCGCCGTCACCCTGCCAGCGCGCATGGGCGGCCAGCGGCATCGAGCAGCTGCCGCCCATCGCCCGGCTCACGGCGCGTTCGGCGGCGGTGGCCAGCCAGTCGCGGCGATGGGCCAGCGGCGCCAGCAGCTCGACCAGGTCGGCGCGGTCGGCGCGCACCTCGACACCCAGCGCACCCTGTCCCGCGGCGGGCAGCATCGCCTCGGGCGTGAAGACGTGGCGGATGCGGCCCTCGAGCTTCAGGCGGATCAGCCCGGCCGCGGCCAGCACGATGCCGTCGTACTGGCCCTCGTCGAGCTTGCGCAGCCGCGTGTCGAGGTTGCCGCGCAGCGGCTCGATGCGAAGGTCGGGGCGCAGCGCGCGCAGCAGCACCAGCCGACGCAGGCTCGACGTACCGACCACCGCGCCTTGCGGCAACGCGTCGACGGAGGCGAAGTTCGGCGACACGAAGGCGTCGTGCGGGTCCTCGCGCTCGAGCACGCAGGCAAGCGTGAAGCCGGGCGGCAGGTCCATCGGCATGTCCTTGAGCGAATGCACGGCGATGTCGGCACGCCCTTCTTCGAGCGCCGTCTCGAGTTCCTTCACGAACAGGCCCTTGCCGCCGACCTTGCTGAGCGAGCGGTCGAGGATCTGGTCGCCGCGCGTGGTCATCCCGAGCAGGCTGACGGTGTGGCCCCGTTCTTGCAGCAGCGAGCGTACGTGCTCGGCCTGCCAGAGGGCCAGACGGCTTTCGCGCGTCGCGATCACGATGTTGCTCACAGCGTTTCCCAATGAAAAATGACCGGCGGGATGCTAGCATGTTGCGCCGCAGCAACATCCCGAAACGCATCGCCGACCACAGGAGTTTCCAGGAATGACGACACGCAAGAGGGCGCCGTCCGCGCCTCGCAGTTCCACCCCGTCCAAGGTTCCGGGCGACGACCAGCCCCTCATCGACGACATCCGGCTGCTCGGCCGCATCCTGGGCGACGTGATCCGGGAGCAGGAAGGCGAGGCGACCTACGACCTGGTCGAGAAGATCCGCACCCTGTCGGTGGCGTTCCGCCGCGATGCTGACCAGGCCGCCGACCGGGCCCTGAAGAACCTGCTCAAGGGGCTGAGCGCGGTCGAGACGGTGCGCGTGATCCGTGCCTTCACCTATTTCAGCCACCTGGCCAACCTGGCCGAGGACCGCCACCAGATCCGTCGCCGCACCGATGCCGACCGCGCCGGCGAGCACCAGGACGGCAGCCTGGAGACGGCGCTCGCGCGCATCCGCAAGGCCGGCGTCTCGCCGGAAGCGGTGGTCGAATCGCTCGCTCACAGCTACGTGTCGCCGGTGCTGACCGCGCACCCGACCGAAGTGCAGAGAAAGAGCATCCTCGACGCCGAGCGCGGCATCGCCCAGCTCTTGACCGCGCGCGACGACATCGGGCTGCGCCAGCGCGCCTTCGCCGGCCGCAAGGACGCGCTCACGCCGATCGAGTACGCAGACAACGAGAAGCAGATCCGCATCCGCGTCACGCAGCTGTGGCAGACGCGCCTGCTGCGCTTCTCCAAGCTGACCGTGGCCGACGAGATCGAGAACGCGCTCAGCTACTACGAAGCGACTTTCCTGCGCGAGATCACGCGCGTCTATGCCGAGCTCGAGGCCGCGCTCGGCCAGGGCGGCATCGCGCCCTTCCTGCGCATGGGCCAGTGGATCGGCGGCGACCGCGACGGCAATCCGAACGTGACGGCCGAGACGCTCGACTACGCGCTGCGCCGCCAGAGCGAGCTGGCGCTGCGCCACTACCTGACGGAGGTGCACTACCTGGGCGGCGAGCTGTCGCTGTCGGCGACGCTGATCGACATCTCGGTGGAGATGCAGGCGCTGGCCGAAGCCTCGCCCGACCGCAACGAGCACCGTGTGGACGAGCCCTACCGGCGCGCGCTGACCGGCGTCTACTCGCGCCTGGCCGCGACGCTGCGCGAACTCACCGGCGGCGAGGCGGCGCGCCACGCGGTCGCGCCGCAGAACCCGTATCCGGACGCCGAGGCCTTCCTGGCCGACCTTCGCACGGTCGCCGATTCGCTCACCGACAAGCACGGCGCGCCACTGATCGCGCACCGGCTCGGCCCGCTGATCCGCGCGGTCGAGGTGTTCGGCTTCCACCTGGCGACGGTCGACCTGCGCCAGAGCTCGGACAAGCACGAGGCCGTGGTCGCCGACCTGCTGGCGCAGGCGCGGATCGAGCCCGACTACGCGGCGCTTGCCGAGGACGCCAAGCGCGCGCTGCTGCTGCGCCTCCTGGACGAGGCGCGCCCGCTGCGGGTGCCCGACGCCGACTACGCCCCGCTCACCCACGCCGAGATCGCGATCTTCGCGGCCGCCCGCGCATCGCGCACCCGCTATGGCGCTGCCGCCATCCGCCACTACATCATCAGCCACACCGAGAGCGTGAGCGACCTGCTGGAGGTGCTGCTGCTGCAGAAGGAGGTCGGACTGATGCGCGGCACGCTCGGCGGCGCGGGCACCTGCGACCTGATCGTGGTGCCGCTGTTCGAGACCATCGAGGACCTGCGCAACGCCGCGCCGATCATGAAGGAGTTCTACGCCCTGCCCGGCATCAGGGCGCTGGTGCAGCGCTCCGGTGCGCTGCAGGACGTGATGCTCGGCTACAGCGACAGCAACAAGGACGGCGGCATCTTCACCAGCAACTGGGAGCTCTACCGCACCGGCACGGCGCTGGTGAAGCTGTTCGACGAGATGAACGCGCCGGACGACGCCGGCTCGGGCGGAACCGCGATCAGGCTGAGGATGTTCCACGGCCGAGGCGGCACCGTGGGCCGCGGCGGCGGTCCGAGCTACCAGGCGATCCTCGCGCAGCCGCCGGGCACCGTGCGCGGGCAGATCCGGCTCACCGAGCAGGGCGAGGTGATCGGCTCCAAGTACGCGAACCGCGAGATCGGCCGGCGCAACCTGGAGACGCTGGTCGCCGCCACGCTGGAGGCCACGCTGCTGCCGGCCGGCAAGGCCGCGCCCGCCGCCTTCCTCGCGGCCGCAGCCGAGCTCTCGACCGCGAGCATGGCGGCCTACCGCAAGCTGGTCTACGAGACGCCCGGCTTCGCCGACTACTTCTTCAGCGCGACGCCGATCCGCGAGATCGCCGAGCTCAACATCGGCTCGCGCCCCGCGTCGCGCAATCCGACCCGCAACATCGACGACCTGCGCGCAGTGCCCTGGAGCTTCAGCTGGGGCCAGTGCCGGCTCACGCTGCCAGGCTGGTACGGCTTCGGCTCGGCGATCGCGCAGTTCGTCGACGGCACGGGCCATCCGGCCGGCGACAAGGAACGCCAGGCGTTGCTGCAGCGCATGTATGCGCAGTGGCCCTTCTTCCGCACGCTGCTCTCCAACATGGACATGGTGCTGGCCAAGAGCGACCTGGCGCTGGCGTCGCGCTATTCGGAACTGGTGGCCGACCGCAAATTGCGCCAGAAGGTGTTCGGGATGATCGAGGCCGAATGGCACCGCACGTCGGACGCGCTGACGCTCATCACCGGCGCGCAGCAGCGGCTGGCCGGCAATGCCGACATGCAGCGCTCGGTGCAGCACCGCTTCCCGTACATCGACCCACTGCACCACCTGCAGGTGGAGCTGATGCGCCGCTACCGCGCCGGCGACGGCGGCGAGCGGCTGCAGCGCGGCATCCACATCTCGATCAACGGAGTCGCCGCCGGGTTGCGAAACACCGGGTGACAGCCCGGCCGACATCGCGATGTCATCCAATCACCGACATCGCGACGCGCCGACCTGTAAACCAAAGGCTACTCATAGGGGAGTACCCTGAGAGAACATTCAAACTAAATCGCACATTCGCGACATCGTTTGCGTTTTTCATAGGAACGGTCGCCATGTCTTCGTCGCAAACCCTTGCATCCTCCGCTGGAATCCCCGCCGCCTCGGAGCGTCCGGCCTTCGATTTCGTCGGCAGCGACATCGATGCGCTGGCAGCGCACATGGGGCACTGCGCGGCGTCCCAGGGGCGCTGGTTCGCGATGCGCGGCAACCTGCAACAAGCCCATGCGATCGCTGCCGGCCGCATCGTGACGATGGCATGCATCGCCACCTCCGTCGCCATCGCCTTCCTCGCACTCGCCTGACGCGGTGGCGCCGGCCGTCCACCGACTGGCGTCGCTCAGCACCTACGCCAGCGCGCTCCTCCTCCGGCCGATCGCGCCGGCCCAGCCACCCATCCGCGCCGAACTGTTCGGCGTACAGCGTTTCGAGCAGCACGGGCGCAGTCTCGCGCGTGCGCAGCCGGTGCAGGAACTCGGCGCCGACCGCGGCGTGGCGCCGTTCTTCCCGCGCGTCGACGAGAACCTCGCGTCGCTGCGCGATGCCTTCGACTACGTCGCGCTGATTTCGCAGAGCGGACGCTACGTGTCGCCGGCGGCCGAATGGCTGCTGGACAACTTCCACCTCGTCGAGGCACAGCTCCAGCAGATCCGCGACGGCGTGCCGCGCAGCTACTACGCGCGCCTGCCCAAGCTCGCCGCCGCGCCGCTGGCAGGACTGCCGCGCGTCTACGGCATCGCATGGGCCTACGTGGCGCACACCGACAGCGTGCTGAACGCCGACCTGTTCACCGCCTTCCTGAACGCCTACCAGGAGGTCGACGAACTCACGCTCGGCGAACTCTGGGCGCTGCCGACCACCCTGCGCGTGGTCCTGCTGGAGAACCTGCGCCGCGTGGCCGAAAGCATCGCCGAGAACAAGGTGGCGCGCGAGGTCGCACATGCCGCCTGGGACTCACCCGAGCCGCTGACCGATCCGGAGCTCGACGCGCTCCTCGCCACGGTGGAGACGCGCGGGATGCACCAGAGCTTCTGCGCGCAGATGTGGCAGCGCCTGCCGGTCGAGCGCAGCGACCGCGAGGCGCCGATCGTCGCCTGGACCGAGCGCCACTGTCCGGGCGGCCCGGCGCTGATCGGCGAGGCCCAGGCGGCGCAGGCCGCAGCCAACCTCACGGTCGGCAACATCATCACGACGCTGCGCCTGATCGGCCAGGTCGAATGGGCCGACCTGATCGAGCCGGTGAGCCGGTCGCTGCGCGTGCTGCGCGAACTGCCCAGCTTCGCGGCCGAGAGCGAGCGCACGCGCCAGCAGATCACGCATGCGATGGAGCAGGTGGCCCGGCTCACGGCCCGCACCGAGCGCACGGTGGCCGAGACCGTGCTGCACCTGGCGCGCGAGGCCACGGCGGATTCCGAACTCGCGCAGGGCAACCTGCCGACACTGCCGCCCGCGCGCGGCACCGATGCGGCGCACACCGCGGGCTACCACCTGTTCGGAGACGGCCGTACAGCGCTGGTCGAGGCGCTGCTTGCGCACCGCCGGCTGCATCCGCGAGCCGACGCCACGACCGCCGCCGCCGACTCGCGGTCGCGCCCGAGGGCCGCGCCGCGCGACCTGCGCCTGACGATCTATCTCGCCTGCATCGCGCTAGGCACCGGCCTGGTGATCGCCGGCATGGCGCGCGGGCTGTTCAACCGTCACGACGACATCGGCGTGGCCACGGTCGCGGCGCTGCTGCTGCTGGCCTGGCCGATCTCGGAGGCCGTGATCGCGCTGATGCACCGGATCGTGGCGGAATCGGCGCGCGTGCAGACGCTGCCGCGCCTGGACTTCGCCGACGGCATCCCGCCAGCGCATCGCGTGCTGGTGGCGATGCCGACGATGCTCGGCTCGGCCGCGGGCAATGCGCGACTCGCGCACCGGCTCGAACTGCACTGGCTGGCCAACCGCGAGGACCACGCGCAGTTCGCGCTCCTGACCGACTGGGCCGACGCCGCCGAGGCCTCTCTGCCCGGCGACGCCGCACTGCTGGACGACGCGCTTGCGCGCATCGCCGCCCTCAACGCACGCCACCCCGCCGCCGAGGGCGCGCCGCCGCGCTTCCTGCTGCTGCATCGCCCGCGTACCTTCTGCAGGACCGAGCGGCGCTGGATCGGCTGGGAACGCAAGCGCGGCAAGCTGGAGATGCTGGTTCGCCTGCTGGTCGATGGACCTTCCGACGGCGGCGGCTTCCTTGCGCTGGCGCCGGGCCAGCGGCTGGCCGACGGCATTCCCTACGTCGTCGCACTCGACAGCGACACCGGCCTGCCGCCGGGCAGCCTGCGCGAGCTGGTGTCCATCGCCGCCCATCCGCTCAATGCGCCGCAGATCGACACCGCAAGCGGTCGCGTCGTCGCCGGCTTCGGCATCCTGCAGCCGCGCGTGGTGACGCCGCTGCCGGCACGCGAGGAGCGCTCGTTCTTCCACTGGATGTTCGCCGGCCAGTGCGGCATCGACCCCTACAGCAGCGGCGCGTCCGACGTCTATCAAGACCTGTTCGGCGTCGGCTCGTTCGTCGGCAAGGGCCTGCTCGACGCGCGCGCCGTGCATGCGACGCTCGACCGCCGCCTGCCCGACGGCTCGGTGCTCAGCCACGACCTGCTCGAAGGCACGGTCGCGCGCTGCGCGATGGTCAGCGACGTGGCGCTGATCGAGGACCATCCGCACCATGCCGGCGTCGCCGCCTCGCGCATCCACCGCTGGACGCGCGGGGACTGGCAGCTGCTGCCGCTGATGCTGCGCGCGCGGCACTACGGCATCGACGCGCTCGGCCTCTGGAAGATGGGCGACAACCTGCGCCGCGCGCTGGTCGTGCCGGCATCCGCGCTGGTGCTGGCGCTCGCGATCTTCGCGAACGCGCTGCCGCTCTCCTGGGCGTTCGCATCCGTGGCGGCGGCGCTGGTGCTCGGCCCGCTGCTCGGCGCGCTGGCCGGACTGGTGCCGACGCGGCGTTCGATCGCGCTGCGCCATTTCTTCGACGTCGGGCTGGTCGAGCTGCGGCGCGCGCTGGCCGGCGCGGCCTGGCAGTTCGCGCAGCTCGCCGCGCAGACGCGGCTGCTGCTCGACGCGACGCTGCGGGCGCTGTGGCGCCTGGCGGTCAGCCGTCGTCACCTGCTGCAGTGGACGACGGCCGAGCAGGCCCAGGCTCAGGCCAGCTACGACCTGGCGGCGTTCGTGCGCGGCGCGGCGCCGACATCGGCGGTCTGCGCGCTGCTCGCCGTCGCCGCCGCGGGCTGGAGTCCGCATCCGGTCGCCGGCGTGCTGCTGTTCGGGCTGTGGGCGCTCGCGCCGGTGGCCGCATGGCGGGCCAGCAAGGTGGCGGCAGCGCCGGCCGAAGGCGAAGGGGACGGTGCCGTCGTGCTCGACGAAGCGCAGCGTGCCTACCTGCAGACGCTCGCGCGCGATACCTGGCGCTTCTTCGAGCATGCCGTCGGCGCCGAGGACCACCACCTGCCGCCCGACAACCTGCAGCTCGAACCCGAGCCGACGCTGGCCCATCGCACCTCGCCGACCAACATTGGCATGTACCTGCTGGCGAGCTGCTGCGCGCGCGACTTCGGCTGGATCGACGACGCCGCGCTGGCCGACCGGCTGCGCGCGACGCTCGACAGCGTCGACCTGCTCGAGAAGCACCGCGGCCATCTCTACAACTGGTACGACACCCGCACGCTCGCCCCGTTGCCGCCGGCCTACGTGTCGAGCGTGGACAGCGGCAACATGGCCGGTCACCTGCTGGCCGTGGCGCAGGCCTGCCGCGCCTTCGCGGCCGACGCCGACGAGCCGGAACGCGACCGGCTGTCGCTCCTGGCACAGCGCTGCGAGTCGATGTGCCATGCGATGGATTTCCGCGGCCTCTACGACCCGAAGCGGCATCTGTTCCACATCGGCCTGCGGGTCGAGGACGACGCGCTCGACGCAAGTTACTACGACCTGCTGGCCTCCGAATCCCGGCTGCTGAGCTTTCTCGCGATCGCCAAGGGCGACGTGCCGCGCCGCCACTGGATGGCGCTGGGGCGGCCTTTCCTGTCGGTCGGCGACCAGCCCGGACTCAAGTCGTGGTCGGGCTCGATGTTCGAGTACCTGATGCCGGCGCTGGTGATGGAGGAGCCCGACGGCGGGCTGCTGCAGGTCGCCAACCTCGCGGCGGTGCGCGAGCAGCAGGCGTTCGGCGAGCAGCAGTCGCTCCCCTGGGGCGTGTCGGAGTCGGCGTATTTCGCGCAGGACCATTCGCT
>JAKONL010000144.1 GCA_022701965.1 Burkholderiaceae bacterium
AGCGTGCGCAGCAGCGCGCGGTTGATGTCCTCGGTGCCCATCTCGTAGGACCGCCGCAGGGTGCGCAACGCCGTCGGATCGGCGGACTCCAGCGCGAAGGCCACCTGCAGCGACGGCGCGTACGGCCCGGTGCCCGACATCGTGGCCGACAGGATGCGCTCGGACAGCGGGAAGCGCGCGAAGCTCGTGCGCAGCGGCTCGTCGAGCACCAGGTCGAGCTGCGCGAACAGGCCGCACAGGTAGACCTCGCGGCGCAGGTCGTCCTCGATGCCGGCGTCCATCAGGTGCTCCATCAGGTGGCCGCGCAGCACCATCGCCGTGTTGACCGGGCGCAGGTTGACGTCCTCGGTCGCGTGCGGAAGCTGCGCCGACAGCCAGCCGTTGAGCGTGCGGAAACCCAGCATCATGAAACCGTTGCGCAGCGACGCCACGCCGTTGCGCAGGCCCAGCCCGGCGGAGTTCATGTAGATCATGAGCTGGTAGGCGAGGCTCGGTTCCTGGCCGAACATGAGCTCGATGCGGTCGAGCGACTGTTCGGCGTCGATCGCGTTCATGGCCTGCACGATGGCCCGGCGCGATATGGGCAGCGGATTGCCGGCATAGCGGTGGAGCACGTCCTCCACCGGCCAGCCGGCCACCGCCCATGCGCCCTGCTGGTCGAGCGCGTGCTCGGCCAGCGCGCGACTGGCGATACCGTCGGCGAGCGTGTCGGCCGCGATCGGGCTGTCCTCGGCGCGGCCGGCCATGCGTCCGCCGGCGGCCGTGCCGCGCGCACGCAGCGCGGCCTGCATCGCGCTCGCGGCATCGTTGGGGCTCAGCTGCACGCAGCGGCGCTCGGCCCAGCGTGCGACGCTCGCCGCGCCGGGGCGCCCGGCCGTGTCCGCGGCGAAAGCCGCCGGCGCTCCGCTCACGATCACGTGCGCGCCGCGCGTGCGCGCGGACTGGGCGGCGTTGCGCAGCGCGGTGTCGTCGAGCCAGTCCAGCGGCAGGTCGATCGCCGGGCCGGCCCGGTCCGCATGCGCGAGCAGGCTGGCCGCCAGGGAACGCGATGCCGGGCTCAGCACGAGGGCGGGCGACGCCGCCGTCCAGAGCTCGGCCAGCGTGCGCAGCAGGTGCGGGCCGTCGACGCCGTCGCCGTCCGGATGCACGTGGAGCTGGAGGGCCGCGATCGAGCGAGCGCGGTTCCAGAGCGGGCGATAGCCCAGGGTGATGCTGCCGAGAACCGATTGCGCCATGGCTGTCCTGAACGCGTCGCGCGCTCAGCTGATGTAGTTGAAGAGCGAGAGTTTCTGGATCTGCGCGTAGGAGCCCAGCGCGGCGGAGTAGGCCGTCTCCTGGGTCTTGAACGACGAGAGGGCCTTCACCATGTCCAGGTCTTCCGCGCGAGAGCGGTCGGCCTCCAGCTGCAGGCTGCGCGCATCCTGCCGGTCGGTGATGTTGTCGACACGGTTGAGCAGGTCGCCCGCGCGCCCGCGCGTGGCCGACAGGCGCGACAGGGCGCTGTCGACCTGGGCGAGCCCCTGCGCGACGCCCTGCGCCACCGCGCTGGTGTTGCCGGCGTCGCGCACGCCGGCGATCGCCTGGTCGAGCACGCCGAACAGGCTGGCCTTGGTGCTCGGGCTCACGACCAGCGAATCGCCGCTGGCCGGCGTTCCGCTGGCGACGAACGACAGGCCGTCGAAGCCGATCGCCTGGCCGGTCCTGAAGGGCTGCGCGGACAGCACGGCGGTGTTGGTGGTGGTGTCGACCACGTCGTAGGTCGTGGCGCCGGCCGCCACCGTGAAGGTGACGCTGTAGCCGTGGCCGGTCAGCGCGGCCGGGTTGGTCACCTGGCCGGCGTCGCTCGACACCTTGGCCGCGGCGTTGCCCCGGGCCATCGCGAAGACGCCGTTGCCCGTGGGCACGTCCATCCAGGTGGCCTGGCCGTCCAGCGTCGCCGGGATGTCGTTCTCGCCGGCGCCGGCCTGGCCCGTGATGCCGTTGAAGACCACGGTGCCGCCGACGTCGGCGAACGGCTCGGCGGTGCTGCCCAGGCCGCCGAAGAGCGGCTGGCCGTTGCTGTCGCGCGTGTTGGCGAAGCCCACCAGCTGGTCGCGCAGGGTGGAGAGCTGCTGCGCGATGTCGGTGCGGTCGGAGGTGTTCAGGGAGGTGTTGCCGGCCTGGACCAGCAGCGTGCGGAAGCTCTGCATCGCGGTGCTCGCGTCGCGCAGCGTCGACTCGGCCGTGGCGACCGCGTTGCGCTGCACCTCCAGCGCGCGCTGGTCGGACGTGACGCGCGCCATGCGCGTGATGGCGCGCTCGGCCTGGCCGGCGGCGGTCGGATCGTCGCTCGGGCGCAGCACGCGCTTGCTGGCGCTCAACTGCTCCTGCAGCTTCGACAGCTGCGACTGGCGCGTCGTGAGCTGGCTGACCGTGTTCTCGTAGACGTTGGCACTGGCGAGTCGTGGGGTGGCTGACATGGAAAGGTCCTCTGGGTTCGGTCGTTCAGCGCATGCCCTGGATCAGCGTGTCGAACAGGTTCTGCGCGATCTGGATCATCTTGGACGAGGCCTGGTAGGCCTGCTGGTACTGCAGCAGCTTGGCCGCTTCCTCGTCGAGGTTCACGCCCGAAATGCCGGTGCGCTCGGTCTCCAGGCTGCTCGCGATCGCGCCCGAGACATTGGCCGCGTACTGCGCGCTCTGGGCGCGCACGCCGACCTGCGTCATCAGGCCGGCGTAGCCGTCGACCATCGTCGCGCCCTCGAACACCTGCTTGTCGCGCAGGTTCAGCAGCGCCTTCGCGTTGCCGGCGTTGAGGGCGCTGTAGCCCGGCGTCGCGGCCTGCACCGTGAGCGTGTCGCCCGCCTTGGGCGTGCCGGTCAGCGTGAGAGACCAGCCGTTGAACTCGACCTTCTGTCCCGCGACATAGCGCTGCGCCGTCGGGTTGCCGGTGCCGGTGCCCGCGACGTCGAAGGTGCCGTTGGCGTTGAAGGTCAGCGTCACCGGAGCACCGGTATTGGCGTTGGCCGAGGTCGCGGCGAGCGAGCCGACCGCGATGCTGCCGGTGTTGGCCACGCCCACGCGCGCCTCGACCGGACTGGCCGCGGCGATCTCGCGCGGCGAGGTCATCGCCATCGCCATCGCACCGGCGGCGGCCGAATAGGGCTTGAGGACGAAGACGTCGCCGAAGTCGGGCGTGCCGCTGGCCAGGTCGAGCTTCAGCCCGTCGACGGTGACCGGCATCGGGCCGGTGAAGTTCATGAGCTTGCCGTCGGTCGTGCGCGTGATCTCGACGCTGCCGTTGGCGCCGACCTTGACCTGGTAGTCGGAGGCGACCAGCGCGCTCGAATCGCTCACCGACGCGCCGATCGTCGCGTTGCCGGTGTTGCCGGCGGCGGGCAACGCCTGGCCGATGGCGACGGGCACGAAGACGTTCGCGCCGGCCCGTCCGTCGAGATCGACGCCCAGGCGGTTCTGCGCGTTGACCTCCGACGAGATCGCGACGGCCATCCGCCCGAGGCCGTTGCGCGCGTCGGCGAGGTCGCCGTTCTGGAAGCGCAGCAGGCCGGCGACCGAGCCGCCGCCGATCGTCGTGTCGTCGATGGTGCTGGTGAGCGCGCCGCGCGTGATCGCGAGACTGGCGGTGCCGTCGCCGGCGTCGCCGATCGACACCGGCGCGGTCGACGTGCCCAGCACCAGCGCCTGGCTGCCGACGAATACGCCGAGCGTGCCGTCGCCCGAGGCGACGGTGCTGGTCTGCACGTGCTGGTTGAGCTCGCGCATGAGCTGCTCGCGCTGGTCCATCAGATCGTTGGGGCTCTGGCCGCTGCCCTGCGAGCGCGCGATCTGCTCGTTGAGCGAGGCGACCCGCGTCGCCAGGCTGTTGATCGTCTTGACCGAGTCGGCGAGCTGGGACGTGACCCGCGTCTGCAGGTCGTCGAGCTGCGCGTCGGCATTGCGAAAGCGCGCGGCCATCTCGTCGGCACGCGTCAGCACCACGTTGCGCGCGGTGATGTCGCCCGGCGTGCTGGCGACGTCGGTGAAGGCGTTGAGCATGTCGCTCACGGAGGCGCCCAGGCCGCTGGTGCCGCCCTGGAAGACGTCCTCCAGGGATGCCAGCTGCGTGGCGCGCGTGACGTCCATCGCCGACACCGAGCCGGCGGCGGCCGACTGCCGCGTGAGGAACTCGCTGTGCGCGCGCTCGATCGTCGCCACCTGCACGCCGTTGCCGATGTAGCCGCTGCCGGTGTATTGCCCTTCGACCTGCGTCATCACCGCGTTCTGGCGCGAATAGCCGGCGGTGCCGGCGTTGGCGATGTTGTGGCCGGTGGTCGACAGCGCGATCTGGTTGGCCAGGAGCGCGCGCGCGCCGACGTTGAGGAGGGAGCCCATGGGGATTGACCTTTCAGCCCTGCGTACGCTGGATCTGCAGCGTCGAATTGATGGCCCGGCTCAGCTTGGACGCATAGGCCGGATCGGTGGCGTAGCCCGCGCGCTGCAGCTCGGTCGCGTAGGCGGTGGCCGCGCCGGCGCCGGAAGCGGCGGTGGCGCGCGCCTGGGCGTAGCGCGGGCTCTCGCCGATCAGCCGCGCGTAGTCGCGGAAGGACGCCTCGTAGGAGTCGTAGGCGCGGAACTTCGCGGTCGTCTTGCGCGGCTCGCCGTCGACGTACTCGGTGGTCGTGATCTCGGCGGTCTTCCCGGTCCAGCCCGGTCCGGCCTTGATGCCGAACAGATTGAAGGCGTTGCTGCCGTCGGCGTTGCGGATCTCGCTGCGGCCCCAGCCGGTCTCGTGGCCGGCCTGGCCGATCATGAAGCTCGCCGGGATGCCGGTCGCCTGCGCCACGCGCTCGGCCGCATCCCCGTGCTGCGAGACGAAATCGCTCTGCGTGGCCGTCGGGTTGATCCGGCTGTTCGCGCCCGCCCCGCTGCCGAGGGCGCCGAGCGACAGCGTCGAACGCGCCGCGCCCGCACCCGCCGAGCCGGTCATCTGCTGCGTCAGCTGCCGCGTGATCGCATCGCTCAGCCCGCCGGGCAGGCCCGAGAGCTGCACCGCGAACTGCTGGTCGAGCAGGTCGGTGCCGAGCTTCTCGCCCTCGCTGTCGAGCATGCCGGACTTCATCGTCGCCTCGCGCATGCTCTTGAGCATCTCGCGCATGAAGAGCGACTCGAACTGCTTGGCGGCTTCCTTGATCGCCTTCGGGTCGTTGGTGCCGGCCGCGAGCTTGAGCGTGTCGAGCGAGCGGGCGTCGGCGGCGAGCGCGTTGGAGGTGGAGACGGTCATATCACTTCCAGTTCGGCGTTGAGGGCGCCGGACGCCTTGATCGCCTGCAGGATCGCCAGCAGGTCCTGCGGCGTCGCGCCGAGCGAGTTCAGCGCGCGCACCACGTCCGACAGCTTGGGCGCCTCGGGCACCTGGATCAGGATGCCCGGCTCCTGCTTGATCGTGATGCTGGCCTGCTCGGCCACCACCGTGCGCCCGCCCGAGAGCGGCGCGGGCTGACTGATGATCGGCGTCGAGCTGATCGTGACCGACAGGTTGCCGTGCGCGATGGCGCAGGGCCCGAGCGTCACGGCCTGGTTGAGCACGATCGAGCCGGTGCGCGCGTTGATCACCACCTTGGCCGCGGGCGCGGCCTGCTCCAGCGTGATCTCTTCCAGTTCGGCGACGAAGTTGACCCGGGCGTTGGCATCGGTGGGCGCACGCACCTCGACCGTGCGGCCGTCGAGCGCGCGGGCGCTGCCGGTGCCCATCTTGCGGTCGATGGCCTGCGCCACGCGGCGTGCGGTCTGGAAGTCCGACGCGTTCAGGCCTAGGCTGATGCTGTCGCCCTCGAGCAAGGCGGAGGGCACGCTGCGCTCGACCTGCGCGCCGGCCGGCACGCGGCCCGAGGCCAGCGAATTGATCTGCACCTTGCTGCCGCCGGCGGCCGCGCCCGCGCCGCCGACCACCAGGTTGCCCTGCGCCAGCGCGTAGATCTCGCCGTCGGCGCCGCGCAGCGGCGTCGCCACCAGCATGCCGCCCTTGAGCGACTTGGAATTGCCCATCGACGACACCGTCACGTCCAGCGTCTGGCCCGGCTGCGCGAAGGCCGGCAGCTGCGCCGTGACGATCACCGCCGCCACGTTCTTGAGCTGCAGCTGCGAGGCGCGGTTGTCCGGCAGCACGATGCCCAGCTGCTGCAGGTAGTTGGCCACGCTCTGCGTGGTGTAGGGCATCTGCGTGGTCTGGTCGCCCGTGCCGTCCAGGCCCACGACCAGGCCGTAGCCGGTCAGCTGGTTGCTGCGCACGCCCTGCACGGCGGCGATTTCCTTGATGCGCACGGCGTGTGCCGGGGCGAGCAGGCCGGCACCGAGGGCGAACAGCGCGAAGAGACGAAGGATCTTCTTCATGGCGTGCTCAGAAGGGCAGGACGTTCATGAAGAACCTGCCGAGCCACGGCATGACCTGCGACTCCTGCTGCGCGCCGCGCCCGCGCGACTCGATCCGCACGTTGGCGACCTGCGTCGAGCTCACTACGCTGCCCGACTGGATCGAGCGCGGGTCGATGGTGCCGGAGAAGCGCAGCACGTCGACGTTCTGGTTCACGCCGATCTGCTTTTCGCCGGTGACCACCAGGTGGCCGTTGGGCTGCACCTCGACCACCGTCGCGGTGATCGAGCCCTGGAAGGTGTTGGCGCTCTGCGTACCGCCCTTGCCGGAGAAGTCGGTGGCCGATTCGCCGGCCACGCTCGCCCGCGTGAACGAGTTGGCCGAGAGCAGCGGGAATGCGCTGACGCCCGCCTTGGAGCTGCCCTTCTTGTCGATGGTCGAGGTCGAGGTCTGGCTCGCGCTCACGTTCTCGACGATCAGGATCGTCACGGTGTCGCCTTCGATGCGTGCGCGCCGGTCCTCGAACAGCGGGCGGTAGCGCACCGACTGGAACAGGCTGCCGGTGGGCGCGCGCGGCGCGGCGACCGGTGCGCGCGGCACGATCGTCGGCACGGCCGTCGAGGGCATGTCGAGCTGCGGCGTCTGGGCCAGCGTGGAGCAGCCGGAAACCAAAACTACGGCACCGATCGCGGCAAGCGCAGCGAAGCCCGTTCGCAGGATGCCGCGGAACCGGCTTTGCCGGGCCGCAGGCGTCGCCCCCTGAAAGGGGGAAGGCGTTGCGACACGCAGTGCGCGAAGACTGGGGGTTTTCATAGTTGCCCGAGCTTCTGCAGCATCTGGTCGCTGGTCTGGATCGCCTTGGAATTCATCTCGTAGGCGCGCTGGGTCTGGATCATCGAGACCAGCTCCTGCACCACGTTCACGTTCGAGGTTTCCAGGAAACCCTGCATCACCGTGCCCAGGCCGTTGGTGCCCGCCGTGCCGCCGTTGGGCTGGCCGGACGCGGCGGTCTCCACGTACAGGTTGTCGCCGCGCGGCTCCAGGCCGGCCGGATTGATGAAGTTGGCGATCGCCAGCGTGCCGACCGTCTGCGGCGCCACGGCGCCCGTCACCGTCGCAGACACCGTGCCGTCGTTGGCGATGCTCACGCTGGTGGCGTTGGCCGGGATGGTGATGCCGTTGGCCACCGGCAGGCCCGAGGACGTCACGAGCCGGCCCTGCGCGTCGACCTGGAACGAGCCGTCGCGGGTGTAGCCGATGGTGCCGTCGGGCTGCGTGACCTGGAAGAAGCCGTTGCCCTTGATCGCCAGGTCGAACTGGTTGCTGGTCTGCTGCATGCTGCCCTGGGAGAACGAGCGGCTGGTGGCCACCGTGCGCACGCCCAGGCCCAGCTGCAGGCCGGTAGGCAGCTGCGACTGCTCGGTGCTGTTGGCGCCGACCTGGCGCAGGTTCTGGTACATCAGGTCCTCGAAGACGGCCGTGGAGCGCTTGAAGCCGGTGGTCGAGACGTTCGCCAGGTTGTGCGAGATCACGTCCAGCTGCGTCTGCTGCGCCTCCATGCCGGTCTTGGAGATGAAGAGGGAATTGAGCATGGCTTGGATGTCCTGGAACGGGAGGCTTGGAGGGGGTGTCAGCCGACGCTGAGCAACTGGGCGGCCGACTTGTCGGACGACTCGGCGGTCTGCAGCAGACGCATCTGCTGCTCGAACTGGCGCGCGGCGGCGATCATCCCGACCATCGTCTCGACCGGGTTCACGTTGGACCCCTCGAGCGTGCCGGTGTTCATCCGCGCGGTCGCGTCGGTGGGCAGCGGGTCGAGCGTCGGCGAGCGGAACAGGCCGTCGTCGCTGCGGCGCAGCGGCTGGTCGGCGCTCGGCGTGACGAGCTTCAGGCGCCCGACGGTGGACGACGGTGCGTTGCCGGCCTGCGCGCTCACGGTGCCGTCGGCGCCCACCGAGATGTCGGCGCCCGGCGGGATGTCGATCGGCGAGCCGCCGTCGGAGAGCACCGGCAGGTTGCTGCTGGTGACCAGCGTGCCTTCGCTCGACACCTGGAAGGCGCCGGCGCGGGTGTAGGCCTCGGTGCCGTCGAGGCCCTGAACCGCGAACCAGCCGTTGCCCTGCGCGGCCATGTCGAGCGTGCGGCCGGTGCGCTGCATCGGCCCGGCCTTCTCGTCGTGGCCGGAGGTGGCTTCCATCGCGAAGACGCGCGTGGTGGCGCCGTCGCCGCGCAGCGGCACCGCGCGGAAGGTCGACAGCTCGGCGCGGAACCCCTGCGTCGACGCGTTGGCCAGGTTGTTGGCCAGCACGCTCTGCCGCTGGGCGGCGGCGCTGGCGCCGCTCATCGCGGTATAGATCAGGTGGTCCATCGCGGCGATCCGTTCAACGCAGGTTCACGAGCGTGGACATCACCTGGTCCTGCGTCTTGATGGTCTGCGCGTTGGCCTGATAGGAGCGCTGCGTGGTCATCATGTTGACCAGCTCGGCCGTGAGGTCGACGTTCGACTCCTCCAGCGCACCGGCGCTGAGCTTGCCGAAGGTGCCTTCGCCCGGCGCGCCGCGCACCGGCTGGCCCGAGGAGAAAGTCTCGACCCAGTAGCCCGAGCCCGACGGCTCCAGCCCCTGCACGTTGCGGAAGCTGATCAGCGCGACCTGCCCCGCGGCCTGCGTCTGGCCGTTGGAATAGGTGGCGGTGATGACGCCGGTGTTCTCGATCTTGATGCCGGTGAGCTGGCCCGAGGTGTAGCCGTCCTGCGCCAGGTCGGCCACCTGGAAGCGCGAGTTGACCTGGGTCATCTTGCTCATGTCGAGCTTGGCGGTGAAGGTCTGGGCCGGGTCGTTGGGCGAGGAGAGCGTGAAGTTCGGGATCGGCGAATTCGCGGTATCGAGCGTGCCGTCGGTCTTGAAGTTGAGCGTGAAGGGCGTGGACTGCGCCGCGTCGCTGCCGTTGATGCTCGAGTAGACCTTCCAGCTGTTGTTGGCGACCTTCTCGAAATACAGGCCCACCGGCACCTCCAGGCCCTGCGGGTCGTAGGCGGTCAGCGACGTGCCGTACTTGGTCAATGGCGTGGGCGGCGTCGTGCTGGAGGCGACCACGGCCGCGGCGTCCAGCGTGATCTCGGCGGTCATCTTGGTGGTCTGCTTGGCGGCGATCGGCGTGCCGGTCGGCAGGCGCAGCGCCTTGGCGTCGAAGCTCTGGCGCACGCCCGTGGTGTCGGTCGGGTAGCCCATCACGGCCGCGCCGTTGTTGGTGACGATGTTGCCGTCCTTGTCGAGCTTGAAGTTGCCAGCGCGGGTGTAGGCGGTCGTTCCGTCGGCGGCCTTGACCTGGAAGAAGCCCGCGCCGTTGACCGCCACGTCCATCGTGTTGCCGGTGATGTTCAGCGTCCCCTGCGAGAAGTTCTGCGTGACCGCGTTGACCTCCACGCCCAGACCGACGTTCGAGCCGCCGATGCCGCCGGCCGAGCTGGCGTAGATCTCGGCGAATTCGGCGCGCGAGGATTTCATGCCGACGGTGCCGGAGTTGGCGATGTTGTGGCCGATGACGTCGAGGCTGCGGCCCGCTGCGCTCAGGCCGGAAAGTGCTTGCTGGAAACTCATGGATGGCTCCTGTGGATCGATGGGTGTTCAGAGGACCGAGCGCACGCTGGCGTAGGGCTTCACGCCCGCGGCCTGCAGCGTCAGCGTCAGGCCGTCGGCGTTGCTGCCCACGGCCACGACCTTGTCCTGCATGAGGGTGGTGCTGGTGACGGCGTCGGTGCCGTTGAGCGCGCTGACCTTGAAGGTGAGTTCGGTGTCGGCCGGGTAGGCGCTCGCGTCGACGCTGAAGCCGTGCTGGCCGGCGGCGAGCGCGCCGAGCGACAGGGTGTCGATCACGCGGCCCGCCGGCGTCACCACCTGCACCTGCACGCCGGTCGCGGCGCCGGCGAGCTCCAGCGCGCCGGTCGCGGTCTTGCCGTCGGCCGAGAACGACAGCCGGTCGCCGGTCACGACCACGCCGTGGCCCACCAGGTTGCCGGCCTGCAGCACCTGCATGCCCGAGAACTGGGTGGACATGTTCTTCATGGTCGCGTTGAGCTTCTCGATGCCGGTGACGGTGTTGATCTGCGCGATCTGCGAGGTCATCTGCGCGTTGTCCATCGGATTCATCGGGTCCTGGTTGGCCAGCTGCGCGACCAGCAGCTTCAGGAAGCGGTCCTGCGCCTCGGTCGAGTCGGTGGTCTTGAGCGAGGACGCGGTCGCGGAGGCGGCGCTCGCCGCCTTGGCGGTGGAGGCGGTATCGGCGATGGCCGAGGTGGCGCTGGTGGTGGTCATGGAGGGTGCCCTGGGGGAGTTACTGGCCGATCTGCAGCGTCTTGAGCAGCAGGCTCTTGGCCGTGTTCATCACTTCGACGTTGTTCTGGTAGGAGCGCGAGGCCGAGATCATGTTGACCATCTCCTCGACCGCGTTGACGTTGGAATGCGTCACGTAGCCCTCGGCGTCGGCCATCGGGCTGGCCGGCTCGTGCACCTTGCGCCCGGGCGTCTGGCTCTCGGTGACGGCGTCGATGCGCACGCCGGCGCTGGCGTCGCCGCCCATCGCCACCGTCTGGAACACGACCTGGCGCGCCTTGTAGGCCTGGCCGTCGGGGCCGGCCACGGCGTCGGCGTTGGCCAGGTTGCTGGCCACCACGTTGAGGCGCTGCGACTGCGCGCTGACCGCGCTGCCGGAAATGCCGAAGATCGAGAACATCGACATGGCTTACTGACCCTGGATGGCCGAGAGCATGGTCTTGCCCTGGCCGTTGATGAAGCGCAGCGTGGCTTCGTAGCGCACGGCGTTGTCGGCGAAGGCGGCGCGCTCGCGGTCGAGGTCCACGCTGTTGCCGTCCATCGTGGGCGCGGTCTGCACGGTGTAGTCCGAACGCACGCCGGCGATGCCGCCGCTGCCTGCGCCGCCGCCTGACAGCGGGATGTGGCGCGCGTCGGTGCGGCCGTCGGACGACCAGCTGCGCCCGGTGGTCGACGCCGCGGCGCCGGACCCGGCGGCGTCGCGCAGGGCGTCGGAGAACGCGAAGTCGCGGGCTGCGTAGCCGGGCGTGTCGGCGTTGGCGATGTTGCCGGCGATGGCGCGCTGGCGTTCGGCGCGCAGCACCAGCGCCTTCGACTGGAAGTCCAGCGTGTCCGTCAGTTTGTCCAGCATGTGCACCTCGTTCCGCAGTGGGTGGCCCACCTCGGGCCGTGCGGAAATTGTGGAAGCGGCCGTCGTTGCGGAAGCGCGGAGAAAAGGGGGGAATCTCCGCCTGTTTCCGGCTTTGCGTCGCGGCCGGCTCCCTAGAGTGCAGGCCATGCGCAAACTTCCCTTCGCCTGCGTGTTCGCCGCCGTCGCTCTCGCGGCCTTCTTCGTCGGCCATGCCGCGGCGCAGCAGGCGCCGTCGGACGGCATCGAAGCAGGCGCCGACTTCACCGCCAGCACCCAGCACTGGCTCGACGACGCGGTCGCGAAGGCGCAGTCGGCCAGCGCGACGCCGCTGCGCATGGAGGTGAGCGTCGGCGCGCTCGACGCGCGGCTGCGCCTGGCGCCCTGCGCGCGCGTCGAGCCCTATGTGCCGGTCGGCTCGCGCCTCTGGGGCCGGACCCGCCTGGGCCTGCGCTGCGTCGACGGCGGCGCGCGCTGGAACGTGTTCCTGCCGGTCACGGTCAAGGCCTTCGGGCCGGCCTGGGTGCTGCGCGACAACGTGCTGCCCGGCGCCGTGCTCGCCGCCACCGACGCCATCGAGGCCGAGGCCGATTGGGCGGCCGAGCCGTCGCCGGTCGTCGGCGATCCGGCGCAGTGGGTCGGACAGGTCGCCTCCCGCGCGCTGGCCGCCGGCCAGCCGCTGCGCCAGTCGATGGTGAAGTCGGCGCTGGCTTTTCCGGCCGGCACGCAGGTGCGGGTCGTGGCGCAGGGACCGGGCTTCGAGATCACGTCCGACGCCCAGGCCATGACGCCCGGCGTGATCGGCCAGCTGGTGCGGGTGCGGATGGACAATGGCCGCATCGCTTCGGGCGTTGTGACCGACGCGCGTACCGTGCGCCTGTCGATGTAGAAAAGCGGCTCCCGAGGCGGCGCCGGCCGTCGTCGAGCTTTTCCCCGGATTTTTCCGAGAAAGGCTTCAAGTTCGCCCGCCGCCCGCCGAAACCACTGGTACGACCCGTCATTCAGCGGAGTCCCTGGAGTCAGCGATGAAGATCAACCCACTTGCCAACGATGCCGCCCTCGCGGCGGCCTCCGCCGCGTCGGCCGGCAATCCGGCCGCATCGAAGGCCGACCGGCACGCCGCGGCCGGCGCC
>JAKONL010000152.1 GCA_022701965.1 Burkholderiaceae bacterium
TGGCGCTCGCTCGCGACGCGGTTGGCCAGCACGCCGGCCCACGGCAGGCCGGCGCGGAAGTGCTGCAGCCCGAAGGCCAGCGCGCCGAAGGTACCGGCCATCGCGCCTGCGTCGATCACCGCCAGCACCGGCAGACCGAAGCGCACCGCCAGGTCCGCGGCGCTCGGCGAGCCGTCGAAGAGGCCCATCACGCCCTCCACGATCAGCAGGTCCGATACGGCTGCGGCCTCGTGCAGGCGCGCGCGGCAGTCGGCCTCGCCGTTGATCCAGAGGTCGAGCGAATGCACGGGTGCGTCGCTGGCCAGCGCGAGCCACTGCGGATCGAGGAAATCCGGCCCGCATTTGAAGACACGCACGCGCCGGCCGGCGCGCGCATGCAGGCGGGCCAGCGCCGCCGCGACCGTGGTCTTGCCCTGCCCCGAGGCGGGCGCGGCCACGAGAACCGCGGCGCACAGGACGCCGTCGTCCTGCCCGGCCTGGTTTACTGCGGTGCCCACTTCAGGCCGATGTAGCCGGCGCGGCCGCTGGTCGCGTAGGTGCGGGCCAGCACGTAGTCCTTGTCGCCGACGTTGTCGATCCGTGCGATCAGCGTCAGGTCGCGCGTGATCTGCGTGCTCGCGACCAGGTTGAACACCGTGTAGCCGCCGAGCCGGCGCAGGTTCGCCGCATCGTCGTAGCGCGAAGCGGAGGTCTGCATCTCGGCACCGAGGCGCCAGCCGGCCACGTCCCAGTCGGCGCCGAGCACGCCGTGCCTGCGCGCGCGGCGGGCGAGCTGGTTGCCGGTCGCGAGGTCGCGCGGATCCTGGAAATCGGCCGACGCGCGCAGCGACACCGTGCCGATGCGGTGGCCCGCCGACAGCGTCACGCCCTCGTACTCGGCCCGCGCCGTGTTGCCGTAGCAGCCACCGAAGCCGTTGAGCACCGCCGAACTGCAGGCGAACGAGCCGCCGTCGAAGGTGATCAGGTTGGTCACGCGGTTGCGGTAGGCCACGATGCCGGCGCTGGTCGCGCCTTCGGCGTAGCGCAGGCCGACCTCGAGGTTGCGGCCCTGCTCGGGCTGCAGCGTCGCGACGCCGTATTCGCTGAAGCGCAGGTAGAGCGTCGGCGCGCGGAACGAGGTGCCGGCCGATGCCGTCACGCGCCACTGCGGGCTGATCGCGAAACCGTAGCCCGCGCTGCCGGTGGTCTTGCCGCCGAACTCGCTGTCGTCGTCGTGGCGCGCATGCAGCTGGACCGAATGCGGACCCTGCACGAAGCCGTAGCCCAGCGCCAGCGCGTTCTGCGAGCGCCGGCCGGTCAGCCGCGGCCCGAACGCCGTGGCCGCGTTGTCGAGCTCGTCCTCGCGCCGCTCGAGCGCGACGGTCGCCGACTGCGCACCGAAGCGGAACTCGTTCTGGAACAGATAGTTGCGAAGCTGCGTCTCGGTTCGATAGAACGACGGGTTGGTCTCGTAGGTCGAGCGGCTGTCGGTCACCTGCAGTCGCGTGCTGTAGATGTCGTTCCACTTCGCGATCCATGCTGCGCCGACGGTGCGCAGCGTGTTGGCGTTGGTGTCGTCGGGATAGACCGCCGGACGCACGCGGGTCGTGTTGTCGTAGCGCGAATCGGTGTCGCTGCGCAGGAAGGTCGCCTCGATGCGCTGCGACGGGCTGATGCGGAAACCGAGCCGTGCGTTGGCCGAGGTGATGTCGTAGCCGTCGCGGTCGGGGCTGGCGAAGCCGTCGGCCGCGAAGCCGCCGGTGCGCACCGCGTTGCGCAGGCGCTGCGGCCGCACGTCGAAGCCGTCGCTGATCTCGCGCGAGACGCCCAGCGAGTAGTCGAACGCGTTGTCCACGCCGGCCGAGCCGCTGATGCCCGCCTCGCCGCGGCGCAGCTTGTACGTTCCGATGCCCACGCCCACGTACGGCGCGGGCTTGCCGTCGCCGCGCTTCGTGAAGAGCTGGATCACGCCGCCGATGGCGTCCGAGCCGTACACCGCCGCCGCCGGGCCGCGCAGGACCTCGATGCGGTCGATCTGCGCGAGCGGGATGGATTCCCACGACACGCCGCCGGTGGTCTGCGAGTCGACCCGCACGCCGTCGATGTAGACGGCCGTGAAGCGCTGTTCGGCGCCGCGGACGAAGACGCTGGTGGAGTTGCCGATGCCGCCGTTGCGCAGGATCTCGATGCCGGGCAGGCGCGCCAGCACGTCGGCGACGCCGGTCGCGCCGCTGCGCTCGATGGTCGCGCGGTCGACGATGGAGACGTCGCCGACCAGGTCGGACAGCGGCTGCTCAACGCGCGCAGCGGTGACGACCGTCTCGGCGAGGACCGGCGTTGCAGCGGACTGCGCGAAGGCCGGGAAAGCGGCCGCGACGGCCAGCGGCAATGCGGCCAGACGAAGGCGGGCACACGCGGGCAGGCGGGCACCGGCGAAGGGAACGTGATGTGTCATGGAAGCGAACGAACTTGGGAACAAGGCCCTGTCCGGCTTCCCCGCCGGACGTCTGGGCGTCACGACGGCACGCGCAGGACGCGCGCCGTCACCTCGTTGGCCGGTATCCGGGCTGGCAGAACGACCTTCGCCGCCTTCCCAGGCACCTGTTTCAGGGCGCCCAGTGGCTGATTGACGAAAGCGACGCTTCGAGGCGCCGTCTGCTTGACCGTTGCGGGGGCAGCGCAGGTTGACCGCTGCCCGGAGGGCTTGGCTTCCTGCTTCCCGTTGAACTGAGCCGCGTGAACCGCGGCGCGAGCACCAACGCGGCGGATTCTAATTCCTTCGTTTGCAGACCCCGACCCTACAATCGCCGACCATGTCAGTCCCGAGCCCCATCGACCAGATCGCCGAGCGTGTCGAGCGCCTGCTTGTCCGCTACGAAGAGGTGCAACGCACCAATGCGCTGCTGCGCCAGCAGGTCGAGGTGCTGACGCACGAGCGCGATGCGCTGCACGCACGGCTCGTCGCGGCGCGCACGCGGGTCGACGCGCTGCTGCAGCGCCTGCCGGCCGAAGGCTCCCACTTTCCGCAGGACTCCTCCGCCTCATGAAACAGATCGAAGTCCAGATCATGGATCAGAACTATCTGCTGGGCTGCCCCGAGGGCGGCGAGGCCGAACTCCGCGAGGCGGTGGAGCGCGTCGACACGGCGATGTGCCGGATCCGCGATGCCAACAGGGTGCGGGCGCGCGACCGGATCGCCGTGCTGGCGTCGCTGAATCTCGCCTATGACCTCGGCCAGCAGGTGGCCGCGACGTCCGCCGCGCTGATCACGATGGCGGCGGCCTCGGCCGGCGGTGCGCAGGCGCACGACGCGGACGACGCGTCGCGCGCCGACGAGGCGCGCGCGGCCCGGCTGATCCAGCGCCTCGACCATGCCCTTGCCGGCGACGGTCATTTGCTCTGAGCGGTTGCGCGTGCGGCCGCATCGACGCCTAGAATCGACCTCGTCTGCGGTGTGCGCCGGGCTTAATATTTCCTTGTTCCAATGCTCTCCGGAGCCGGGCTTGGTACATCGCTCGACGGGCGTGATCATCTCGCGTCAGATGAACCCGAAGTCTTGCTGCCCTCGCCCACCTGAACCCTG
>JAKONL010000158.1 GCA_022701965.1 Burkholderiaceae bacterium
CTCGAAGAACTCGGCCGGCCAGGCGCTCTACGCGAGCTGGCCGTGGGACAGCGGCATCAAAGGCGCCGACTGGCGCAACTGGCGGCTGGGCACGTCGACCACCGCGACGCCGAATTCACGCAACTACTCGCTCATCGCCACCGACGCGATGCCCAAGGAATTCTTCACGCCGCCGGCGCCGACCTTCGACGTCTACACCTTCGACTTCGACGCGGACCCGGCCCGGATGGACGCCTATGCGGCGATCTACAACACCACGTCGACCGACGTCACGGCCTTCCGGAACCGCGGCGGCAAGATGCTGATCGTGCACGGCACCAGCGACCCGATCTTCTCGGCCAACGACTCGATCGACTACTACCGCAAGCTCTCGGCCGCCAACGGAGGCGACGCCGCGACGAAGGATTTTGCTCGGCTCTACCTCGTGCCGGGGATGAATCACTGCTCGGCGTCCGGCGGTCCGTCGACCGACGTCTACGATGCGCTCACGCCGCTGGCCGACTGGGTCGAGAAAGGCGTCGCGCCCGACCGCATCGTCGCCAAGGCCGCGCCGACCGCGCCATGGCCGGGCCGCACGCGGCCGCTCTGCCCGTATCCGCAGGTGGCCACGTACGACGGCAGCGGCAACATCGAGGACGCGGCGAGCTTCTCGTGCCGCTGAAGTCGACGCCCTCGACGAGGCCGTCAGTGCGAACGCCTATCAGCCTCGTACGCATGCAGACCGGTCAAGCATGGAGATTGCTTGCACCACCCTGGTCGCGGCAAGGACAATCGCGCTTTCAGAACAAGGAAGAAGCATGAAGGGCGACCCACAAGTCATCGAACATCTGCAGGCGCAGCTCAAGAACGAGCTGACCGCGATCAACCAGTATTTCCTGCACTACCGGATGCTCAAGCACTGGGGCCTGGACAAGCTGGCCAAGAAGGAATACTCCGAATCCATCGGCGAGATGAAGCATGCCGACTGGCTGATGGACCGCATCTTCATGCTCGACGGCCTGCCCAACCTGCAGGATCTCGCGAAGATCAGCGTCGGCGAGGACGTTCCGGAGATCCTGACCTGCGACCTGGGTCTGGAGTACGGAGCCCAAGCCACGATCAAGGCCGGCATGGCGCATTGCGAATCGGTGCGCGACTATGTCTCGCGCGATCTGCTGCAGAAGATCCTCGACGACACCGAGGAACACATCGATTTCCTGGAGACGCAGATCGATCTCGTCTCCAAGGTCGGCCTGCAGAACTACCTGCAGTCGCAGATGGGCGAGATCGAGTAACCGGGCGCACCTCCAACCGGCACGGCGGTCGGGCCGGTGGCATCAGGCGGAACTCAGGTTCCGCCTTTTTTTCGTCCGGCTTTCGGACGGAAGAGAAGACCCCGAAGCCCGATAGTTATTGCAAATGCGACAAATTCGTATTTATAATCGCGTCCTCATCAACCAGCCAGCCAAAGCCGTTCGCCATGATCGTTTGCGTGTGCCGCCGAGTATCTGATCGCGATATCGCCCGCCATGCGAGAGCCGGAATGACCTTCGACGAGGTGCAGTTCGAGCTCGGTGTCGCGACCCAGTGCGGACGGTGCGAAGGATGCGCCCGGGATGTCGTCGCCCAATGCAGCGCATCGCATCCGGTCGCCGCATTGCACCGCGAAGACGGCGCAATGACCATCCAGCTTGCCAACTCCATCCAGGACAGCAAAGCATGGAACTCTTCTCGGTACTCGCGGGCAGTCTGATCTTCGTCGCCGGCTCGGTCTGGTGGATTTTTCATAAGTAACTCACGGCCGAGGCCGCCGGGTGGCATCTTCCGCAAGATGCGCGCATTCGATTGGTGAACCGTGTCTGATCGCTTCTCTCCACCTGCCCCGTCGTTCATGGGGCTGTCCCGCAACGCCGCCATCGCCGGCGGCGTGGTCCTCTTCCACGTCGCCGCACTCTGGGCGCTGCAGAGCGGACTGATCCGCAAGGCCGCCGAAGTGGTGATCCCGGTCACGATCCTGAGCGAGTTCATCGATCCGCCCAAGCCGAAGGAACTGCCGCCTCCTCCTCCGCCGCCACCGCCCGCACCGCGCCCCAAGGAGACCAAGGCGCCGCCGCCACCGCGCCCCGTAGCGATCCGCACGCCCGCGCCGGCACCGAGCGCGCCCGTCGGCGTGATCGAGCCGCAGCCGCCCGCGCCGCCGCTGATGCCGCCGGCGCCCCCCGCACCGCCCGCGCCTCCGGCTCCCCCGCCCGCGCCGCCTGCTCCGCCATCGGTGCAACTGCCGTCGTCGAATGCCGAGTACCTGAACAATCCGAAGCCGGTCTATCCGTCGATGAGCAAGCGCCTGGGCGAACAGGGCAAGACGATCGTCCGCGTGCTGATCGGCGTCGACGGCATGCCGCAGAGCGCCAGCATCCGGCAGTCGAGCGGCTACGACCGGCTCGACGAAGCGGCACGCGTGGCCGTGATGAGCTGGCGCTACACACCCGGCAAGCGCAACGGGGTCGTCGAACCGATGGAGTTCAACGTGCCGATCAACTGGGTTCTCAACTAATTTTTTCTCTGGAGCAGCTTCGTATGGAATCCCAATTTGGTCTGATGAACGTGTGGAGTCAGGGCGACTTCGTGACGAAGTTCGTCGCCGTCCTGCTGGTGGGCATGTCGCTCGCGTCGTGGATCGTGATCTTCATCAAGGCGCTGGACGTCATCAAGTACAAGCGCATGGCCCGTCACTCGAACGATTTCTGGCACAGCGAGGACTTCGCGACCGCGCTCAACAAGCTCGGCAAGGACGACACCGATCCGTTCCGTGCGCTCGCGCTCGAGGGCCGCGAAGCGGCCGCGCACCATCGCAATACCAAGGCGCACCTGCACGACTCGCTCGACGTGAGCGACTGGATCACGCGCGCGCTGCGCAACGGCATCGACGAGTTCACCGCCCGCCTGCAGACCGGCCTCGCCGTGCTGGCCTCGGTCGGCTCCACCGCGCCGTTCATCGGTCTGTTCGGCACCGTCTGGGGCATCTACCACGCGCTCATGAGCATCGGCTCCGCGGGCCAGGCGACCATCGACAAGGTGGCGGGCCCGATCGGCGAGGCGCTGATCATGACGGCGCTCGGACTGGCCGTGGCGATCCCGGCCGTGCTCGGCTACAACGCGCTGGTTCGCGGCAACAAGTTCGTGCTGACCAAGCTCAACAGCTTCGCGCACGACCTGCACGCCTACTTCGTGACCGGCGCCCGCGTCCAGTCGACCGATGCCACCATCGTGCCGCTGAAGAAGGGTTGAGACCATGGCTTTCGGAACCCAGGACGAACCCGACGAGGTGATGAACGAGATCAACATGACGCCGCTCGTCGACGTCATGCTGGTGCTGCTGATCATCTTCATCATCACCGTACCGGTCATGAAGCACGCGGTGAACATCGACCTGCCGCAGGCGACCAGCGAACCCGAACAGACCAAGCCGCAGAACATCCTGTTCACCGTCGCTGCCGACGGCAGCTACTACTGGAACGAGAACAGGATCGACGACACGGCGCTCAAGCCGCTGCTGGCCGCGGAAGCGTCGAAGGACCCGCAGCCGGAACTGCACATCCGGGGCGACAAGGCCGTGCGCTACGAGCGCGTGGCGCAGGCCATGTCGGCGGCGCGCGAGGCCGGCGTTCGCAAGATCGGCTTCATCACCGAACCCGACGCGGCCAAGTAAGGCGAAGCGACATGTCGTGACAACCGTTCCGATGAAAAAAATCGATCTTCGAGATTGACTTTTTGTTGAGAATAATTATCATTACTACATCGCTTCGACAAAGGATCCGAAATGCAGCAGCCCAAGACCCATATCGCCTCCGTGCTGAGCCACTCGTCGCTCGATCAGTCGGGCGGCGGACAGGTCGCAGCGTCGTCGGAGATCCGCATCGCCAACCAGGTCGAGAGCAACGAGTTGCTGCGCGGCGGCAAGTCGGTCGGGATCATGCACAACGGCGCGCTCTATCGTCTGCAGACGACGAAGGCGGGCAAGCTGATCCTCACCAAGTAGGGAAACCATCGAAGGTCCCAGATACATCGGTTTCATCGTGGGGCGACTCCAGGAGACATTCTCCGAAGGGTCGTTTTTTGCTAGCCAACGGTTCGCCGACTAGCCAAGCACTTTTTTCCCACGTTGTGCCTGCGCAAAACGAGAACGCCGACCTCCAGGGTCGGCGTTCTGCCTTGTAACGACGTCCGGCTGCTCAGAGACCCAGTGCTGCGATTCCGGCCTTGGCCACCTGGGCATCCTCGTTCGACTTGACGCCGCTGACGCCGACGGCACCGATCACATGGCCGTCCTTGACGATCGGCACGCCGCCTTCGAGCAGCCCCTCGATCGCCGGCGCCGTCAGGAACGCGGTCCGCCCACCGTTGATCACGTCCTCGTAGCCCTTGCTTTCGCGCCGTCCCATCGCAGCGGTATGAGCCTTGGCGGGCGCGATGTGCGCCGAAAGTGCCGCGGCACCATCGAGCCGCTGCAGCCACAGAAGATGGCCCGCATCGTCGGTGATGGCGATCGTCACGGCCCAGCTGTTCTTGAGCGCTTCGGCCTCCGCGGCGGCGGCGATGGTCTTGACGTCGGCAAGTTCGAGGAACGATTTGGTCTTCATGAGTGGGCAACAGTTGGAAATGGTGATGAGTCGTCGAGCATAGCGGTCATGCACGGCCGCATTACCTCCGAATACAGGAACATGCAATACGGTTTTTGTCATGAGTGGCGCTTGTGCAACCCTAGAATGACCCGAACTGCACATTGCTTGCAGTACCACCCCAGGAGTCCTTCCAAATGAACGATCGCGTCACCACTCTCGACAATCCCTCCCGCTACGGCCAGGCGTTGCCGCAGGCGGAGCGCAATCGCGTCCTGCGCAATACCTACTGGCTGCTCTCGCTGAGTCTGCTGCCGACGGTGCTGGGCGCCTGGATCGGTGTCGAAACCGGCATCACCCGGGCGCTCACGGGCGGCATGGGCATGATCGTTTTCCTGGCAGGTGCCTTCGGGTTCATGTTCGCGATCGAGAAGACCAAGAACTCCGCAGCCGGCGTACCGGTGCTTCTGGCCTTCACCTTCTTCATGGGGCTGATGCTCTCGCGCATGATCGCGTCGGTGCTCGGATTTTCCAACGGCGCAGAGCTCGTCATGACGGCGTTCGGCGGCACTGCGGGTGTTTTCCTCGTCATGGCCACGCTCGCTACCGTGATCAAGCGAGACCTGTCGGGCATGGGCAAGTTCCTGATGGTCGGCGCGCTGGTTCTGATGGTGGGCGCCATCATCAACGTGTTCGTCGGTTCGACGGCGGGCATGCTGGCGATCTCGGTTGCGACCATCGCCATCTTCTCTGCCTTCATGCTCTACGACCTGAAGCGGATCATGGACGGCGGCGAGACGAACTACATCAGCGCGACGCTTGCCCTGTACCTCGACCTCTTCAACGTGTTCCAGGGCCTGCTCGCCCTGCTGGGTATTGCCGGGGGACAGCGCGACTGAGGACGAAGCTGCGGCTTGCCGCCGCAGAAACCGAAAGAGGGCCCGAGGGCCCTTTTTCTTCGTCTATCGAAGACGATCGAATCGTCATGGCGGCAGGCTGGCCGCGGCGTCGGGTCGATCGAACACCGCGATCGATTCGACATGCGCCGTGTGGGGAAACATGTTGACCACGCCCGCGAACGTGCATTCGTAGCCCGCCAGCGTCACCAGCACGCCGGCGTCGCGCGCCAATGTCGATGGATTGCAGCTCACATAGACGATTCGCTGCGGCAGCCGCCACGCATCGACGCCATCGACCGGCTCTCCCTGGACCTCGCCGCCTGTCTGTCGCGCGTGCAGGTCGGCGAGCGCTTTCACCAGCGCGAAAGCCCCCTCGCGCGGCGGATCAACCAGCCATTTCTCGGCGATCCCATCGGCAACGAGCATCGCCGGCGTCATCTCGAACAGATCGCGGACAACGAAACGCGTCGGTGACAACGAGCGATGCCCGGTACAGGAGGCACCATTGCGCTCGTAGTTCGCCGTCGCACGTGCGACCAGCGCATCGCTGCCCTCGATGCCCAGGACTTCGCGTGCGAGCGTCGCCAGGGGTAGCGTGAAATTGCCGAGTCCGCAGAACCAGTCGATCACACGTTCGTGAGGTCGAACGTCGAGAAGCCGCAGGGCCCGCCCGACCAGCACGCGGTTGATATGCGGATTGACCTGGGTGAAATCCGTCGGCTTGAAAGGCATCGAGATGCCGAACTCCGGCAGATCGTAGGAAAGCACGGGGCCACCGTCGTCAAGCAGCCTGACCGTGTCCGGCCCTTTGGACTGCAGCCACCACTGCACGCCTTCGTGCGCAGACGCGAAGTCGCGCAGCCGTCGCAGGTCCGCCTCAGACAGCGGCTCCAGATGGCGCAGCACCATCGCGATCACCCCCAGCCGCGGGATGCCCGCTTCGTCGGGCATGTCGCCGCAGGCCAGTTCGATCTGCGGGACCGTATCGCAGGCATCGAGCGAGCCGATGAGGGAACGCAACGGCAGAAGCATCGCGCTGACCCGTTCGGGCAGCACCGGACACACCTTCATGTCGGCGATGTACTGGCTCTTGCGCTCGTGGAACCCGATGAGCACCGTGCCTTTCTTGAGCACGTGGCGCACCGACAGACGCGCACGGTAGCGGTAGTTCCAGGTCGGGCCTTCGAGCGGCCGCAGCATCGCGTCGGGACGTACCTTGCCCAGATGCCAGAGGTTGTCCTCGAGCACCCGCTGCTTGACGGCGACCTGCGCGGTTGCGTCCAGATGCTGCATCTTGCAGCCTCCGCACGCCCCCGGATGCAGCCCGAAGTGGGGGCAGCCGGGCCGCACGCGTTGTGAGGATTCGCGCCTGATCGCGCGCAGCGTGCCCTGCTCCCAGTTGTTCTTGCTGCGCTGCGCGTCGAACTGCACTTCCTCGAAAGGCAGGGCACCCTCGATGAAAACGACCATGCCGTCGGGCTTGCGTGCCACGCCCTGGGCCTCGAGGTCGAGCGACTCGACGTGAAGCCATTCGTCGCTCGCGGGCGGCAGCTGTGCCGTCCTTTTCCTGGAATGTCTCGTCTTCGTCATGCAGCTCGGGGAAAAACAGGCCGCACGGCGACCGACGGATTCAGCGCGATGGCAGGTAGCGCGCCGGATCGACCGGCTTGCCCTGGCGGCGGATCTCGAAATGCAGTTTCACGCGGTCGGCGTCGCTGCTGCCCATCTCGGCGATCTTCTGGCCCTTCTGGACCGACTGGTCCTCCTTCACGAGCAGCGTCTGGTTATGCGCATAGGCCGTGAGGTAGGTGTTGTTGTGCTTGCGGATGATCAGGTTGCCGTAGCCGCGAAGCCCGGCACCGGCGTACACCACGCGTCCGTCCGCGGCGGCGATCACCGAATCTCCAGCCTTGCCGCCGATGTCGAATCCCTTGTTCTTCGCTTCGTCGAAGCCCGCGATCAGCGTTCCGCGTGCGGGCCAGATCCAACCCAGTTCCTCGTCGCCGCCGCTCGCGGCTTTCGGCGTCGCGGCACTCGTACCCGCGCCTGCCGGCACAGCAGCGATGACTGGAGGAGGTGCGACGGGACGGGTAACCGCTGCAGCGGACGCATCGCCCGCGCTCGTCGACGGCAATGTCGCGGCCACCGCACCCGGAGGCACCACACGCAGCACCTGCCCGACTTCGATCAGGTCGGCGTTCGCCAGGTTGTTCCAACGCACGATGTTCTGCCAGCTCTGTCCGGTTTCGTTCCCGATCCGGCGGATCGTGTCGCCCGGGCGAACCGCGTAGTAGCCGGGCTTGCCGTAGTTTTCGATGCCGGGCAACGGCTTGCCGGAAGCATCGGTGGTGATGGGCGGCACGCCGGACGTACCCGACGACATGCCGGCTGCGCTGGTCATGGTCCCACGATCCTCGATCGGCGCGGGACCCCTGGGTGGTGCGGTACAACCCGCAATCACGAGTGTCAACGCCAGCGTCATGCCGGCAAGCCAGCTCCGATTGCCAAAACCCTGCATGTGTTCGTCCTTCAAGCAATCCCCGATTTTAGGGGGACAAAATGGACGGCCTCCAGCACGCTGCGCTGCACACCCGATGCGCTTTTGTCGATCACGACCAGCGCCTGTGTGCCGTTCGCGGAGCGCGTCGGCGCCACGATCCGGCCGCCGACGGCGAGCTGGTCGATCCATGCCTGCGGTATGGCGTCGCCACCCGCAGCGGCGATGATCCCGGCGTACGGCGCACCTTTCGGATATCCGAGCATGCCGTCGCCCAGGAGCAGATGCACCGTCGCGAGACGGAAATACCGCAGGTTCGAGCGCGCCCGCTCGTGAAGACCGCGCAGGCGCTCGATGGTGTAGACCTCCGTCGCCACATGGCTGAGCAGCGTGGCCTGGTAGCCGCAGCCGGTGCCGATCTCCATCACGCGTCCCAACCGGCCCGCGGGTTGCCCGGCGAGTGCCGGTGCGCCGAGCAGCAGTTCGATCATTCGGGCCACGACGTTGGGCTTGGAGATCGTCTGTCCGAGTCCGATCGGCAGGCTCGTGTCCTCGTAGGCCTGGTTCATCAACGCGCTGTCGACGAAACGATGGCGTTCGACCGTGTTCATCGCATTCAGGACCCGCTGGTCGGCGACGCCCAGTGCCGCCAGGCGCTGAACCATGCGAGCGCGCACCGCAGCGGAAGCCATCGAAGGTGTCGCGTCGACGAGCTGCGCGCGCGGCGATGTCGCGACGTTCGCCCGGGTCGGCGCCGAAGGCGCGGCCGGTATCGGCTTGCCGGGAAAACCGGGACGCGTACTCATCCGAGCAGACGCGCCACCGTATCGCGCCATTGGCCGAGGTTGGCATGGTCGGTCAGGTCGATCTGCAGCGGCGTGAGCGCCACGTGTCCCGCTGCCGTGGCATGGAAATCGGTGCCATCGCTGCCGTCCTTCGCTGTGCCCGCACCGGCGATCCAGTACATGTTCTCGCCGCGCGGACTTTCCTGGACGATCACCTTCTCCGACGCGTGGCGTCTGCCGAGACGGCACACCCGGACCGGCCTGAGTTCGTCGAACGGCAGATTCGGAATGTTGACGTTCAGCAGCCAGGCAGGACCCTGGGTCATGCGCTCGCGCTCGATCTGCTGCACGAGACGCCGTGCGACCCGGGCCGCCGCGTCGACGTGTCCCCAACCCTTCTCGGTCTGCGAGAACGCGATCGCCGGAACCCCGAAAAGGTAGGCCTCCATCGCAGCGCCTACCGTTCCGGAGTAGATCGTGTCGTCGCCCATGTTGGCGCCGTTGTTGATGCCCGAAACCACGAGATCGGGCCGGTACCCGAGCAGACCCTTGAGAGCGATGTGCACGCAGTCGGCAGGCGTACCGGTCACGTAGCGGAAGCCATTGTGCGCATCGCGTACGTAGAGCGGCGCCGACAGCGTGAGCGCATTCGATTTCGCGCTGTTGTTGTGCTCGGGCGCAATCACCTCGACCTCGGCGATATCCCGCAAGGCCTCGTACAGCGCGACGATGCCGGGCGCCTGGAAGCCGTCGTCGTTGGAAATGAGTATCTTCATGGGCGTCTGGAAGTGCGCGAGATTGTAGGCGTCCACCCGGTCTCGGCTGCGACAAGCGGCGTCTCCACGGCGACCTACGATCGGCCGCGGATTTCAAACCATCGGGAAGGAGACGCCGAATGCATGCCTGGCTTTGCGAAGACCCCACGGGAGTCGATGCCCTGAAATGGAAAGAGATCCCGACGCCCGTGCCCGGCCCGGGCGAGGTGCTCGTCGAGATCAAGGCGGCGAGCCTGAATTTCCCCGATCTCCTGATCGTCCAGAACAAATACCAGCACAAGCCGCCACTGCCGTTCGTGCCCGGTTCCGAATACGCCGGTATCGTGCGCGCCGTCGGCGAAGATGTCCGCCATCCCCGAATAGGCCAGAGCGTCGCCTGCCTGTCAGGGACGGGCGGCTTCGGCACGCACGCGATTGCCCCGGCTGCGCGCTGCATGGTCCTGCCCGACGGTTTCGACCACGTCGACGCCGCCGCCTTCATCATGATCTATGCCACTTCCTGGCACGCTCTGATGGACCGTGGGCAATTGAAGAAAGGGGAAACCGTGCTGATCCTGGGCGCAGCGGGTGGCGTGGGCACGGCCGCCATACAGATTGCAAAGGCAGCGGGTGCACGGGTCGTTGCCGCCGCATCGAGCGACGAGAAATGTGCGATCTGCAAATCGATCGGAGCGGACATCACGATCAATTACACGGCCCATCCTTTGCCCGGCGCCTTTCGCGATGCCATCAAGGCCGCGACCGGCGGCAAAGGACCCGACGTGATCTACGACCCGGTAGGCGGGGACTTCGCCGAACCGGCTTTTCGCTCGATCGCATGGCGCGGCCGCTATCTGGTCGTGGGTTTTGCCGCCGGCGACATTCCGGCTTTGCCGTTGAATTTGACTTTGCTCAAGGGCGCGTCGCTGGTCGGCGTGTTCTGGGGCGATTTCGCGCGTCGCGAGCCGGACGCCAATGCCCGAATGATGGACGAATTGAACGCTTGGTATGCACAGGGCCTCATCAAGCCCGTCGTGGACCGGACCCTGCCGATGGCCGAGCTCAAGGCAGCCTACGCATATATGGGATCGCGCGGCGTGAAAGGCAAACTCGTAATGACCAACGACTGAAAGCGAAGACTGCGAGGAGACGAAAAAAGAGGCCCGCCGGACACATCCGGCGGGCCTCTTGTTCGAGAGTCGTGTCGGGCGCGCAGGTCGCCGCTTCAATGAGCCTACTTGATCTCGAAATCGGAAAGCGACTTGCCTGCGGCCAGTGCTTCCGTGACCCAGCGTGGCTTGCGACCGCGCCCACCCGACCATGTCTCACCGCTTTCGCTACGGTACTTGGCCGCAGCCTTCGCCGGCGCAGCGCTCACACTGCGCTTTGACGGCGTATTGCTGCCGCGTCCGCCGGCCGAGAGTTTCAAATCGCTTGCGGTCAGTCCGTATTCCGCGATCTTCTTGCGGACATCGTCGATCACACCCGCACGTTCGTGGTTGCGCAACTCTTCGGCTTGCTTGCGCAATTGAGCGATGTGCTCTTCGTTCTTCTGGATCTGGGAATTGATGTCAGCAAGGGTCGAGGCCATTCAGGATCCTATGTGGATTGTTCGAAAATCAAAATTCTAATTGAGAATTCAATAGCCGTGCATAGGCGATCGACAAAGATGTGCAAAAGCGTGTCGGATGTATGCCCGATTCCGCACTTCAGCAACTCGTCGCGTGAGGATTCGTCGAATGACGCGCGCAGATACGCAGACATGGAAAAGGTGCCGACGGTGCGCGCCTTCAACGCTGGCGGAATGCAACACGCCTGAATTTCAATGGATTCGGCTCGACATCGGCAACCGCGTTGATGAAACGTCGGAAAGCGCCTCCGAATATCGGGAAAGCGAAAAGTTCAATACCGGGAGAAGAACTTGCAATTCGTCCGGCCCAGAAAGCAGAACAGGCACCGAGGTGCCTGTTGCTTTGGAGTTTCTTGGGGTGGCTGATGGGACTCGAACCCACGACGACCAGAATCACAATCTGGGACTCTACCAGCTGAGCTACAGCCACCGTAGAGAATCGAATTCTAACGCCAAAAATCAGCGGATCGTCACCGGCGTCGCATCGACAGGTCTTGGCACGAGAATTTCGGCGTTGAAGCGCTGTTTCAACAGCGCGTAGTACGCCGCATTCTCGGCCGCGCCGACGGCCTGCGCGAACTGCTCGCCTTCGGCCTTTGCGGCGTCGGGCGCGGGCACTGGACGGGGCACCGTCTTGACCACGCGCACCACCGCATAGCCGGTGCTGCCGAGGTCGACGCCGACGAGCGCCGGCAACTTGACGGAATCGCTCCTCAACGCGGCTTCGACGACCGGCGCCGGTTGCGACTGGGTTTCGAGGCGGGATACCGTCAGGGGCGCACCGAGTGTCGCGCCTGCAAGGCTTGAACCCCAGGCCGCAAGCTTGGCTTCGCCCTCGGCCTTGGCCAGCGCCGCAGCGCGCTGCGCGACCAGTTGCGCACGGACCTTGTCCTTGATCTCGGCAAGGGGCACCGTGCGCGCCGGGGTGTATTGCGTGATGCGGCCCGCGGCAAGCTGGTTCGGGCCAATTTCGATCGCCTCGGTATTGTGTTTGCGCTCCAGCGACTCGGGTGCGAACAGCGCGTTCAGAAAGTTGCGACTCGCCAGCGCGCCGGTCGCACCGGGTACCGGCGCACGGCTGACGTTGGCGGCCTTCTGAACCGTGAGCTTCAGCTTCTCGGCCGCGGGCTGCAGGCTGTCCGGTTGCTGGTAGACCGCATCAGTGAAGGCTTCTGCCGCCTTGGCGAATTCCTGCGTCGCCTGCTGGCTGCGGACATCGTTCTCGATGGCCGCACGCACCTGCTCGAACGGCTGCACTACACCGGGCTTGATGTCGTTGAGCTGGATGATGTGATAGCCGAATTCGCTTTCGACGACGTTGCTGATCTCGCCCTTCTTGAGCCCGAACATCGCATCGTCGAACGACTTCACCATCGCGCCGCGCGTGACGAAGTCGAGATCGCCGCCCTTCTCGGCCGAGCCCGGGTCCTGCGAGTTCTTGCGGGCCACGGCCGCGAAGGACGCCGGCGCCTTGCGCACTTCCGCCAGCAGCTCTTCTGCCCGGGCCTTGGCCTTGGCCCGGTCGGCGGCGGGTGCGTCGGCCGGGGCCGTGATCAGGATGTGACTGGCGCGCCGTTCCTCGGGCGTGCCGAAGCGGGCACGGTTCTGTTCGTAGTAGGCACGTAGGTCGGCGTCGCTCACCGCGATGTTCTTCTTGGCCGCATCGAGATCGAGCACCAGGTATTCGACGCCCGCCTGTTCGGGCGCCTGGAATTCTGCCGCGTGGCTCTTGTAGTAGTCGTCGATGTCCGCGTCGGTCACGGTGACCTTGGAGGCGAACGCGGACGGTTCGAAGCGGGCGACCTGGATCTCGCGGCGGTCGTAGAACGCGTCGAGCGTGGCCTTCGACTGCGCAGGCGTCGCGAAGGCGGTTCCGGAGACACCCAGGAGCACCTGCTGCGTGGCCAGCTGCGCGCGCACCGAGGCCTCGTACTGCTCGGGCGTGCTGCCGGTCGCGAGCATGAAGCGCTGGCGATCGAACTTGCCGTCCGGCGTACGGAATGCGGCGAGTCCGGTGTCCTCGGCGAACATGCGTGCGAGCCGCTCCTCCGAGACGTTCATGTGGGCCTTGGCGGCTGCCGCGGCGAGCACGCGATCGCGGACAAGTCGCTCCAGGGTCGCATAGCGGGCGGCATCGCTGTCGAGCAGCGCCGCATCGACGCTGGGCATCTGGCTGCGGATGCGTTCGACTTCGTTGCGATGCTGCGCATCCCACTCGGGACGGGTGATGTCGTGTCCGTCGACACGCGCGACCTTCTCGCCCTTGGCATCTCCTTGGTAGCGGTCCACGCCGAACAGCACGAACGACGGAATGATCAGCAAGAACAAGAAGCCCATGACGATCTTGTTGTACTTGCGGAAGAATTCAAACATGCTTGGACACTCTCTTTGGCGATGCCGTTGACGAACGAAAAAAGGCGAACACATGTTCGCCTTTTTGTCGGGGTGGTGGGTGCTGAGGGGCTCGAACCCCCGACCTACGCCGTGTAAAGGCGCCGCTCTACCAACTGAGCTAAGCACCCCCGAAAGAATTGGAAATTCAGTTCAGCGCGTCTTTGAGCGCCTTGCCTGGACGGAACTTCGGAATCTTGGCGGCCTTGATTTTAATCGCCTCGCCCGTGCGCGGATTGCGGCCCGTGCGTGCGGCGCGCTTGCCCACGGCGAAGGTGCCGAAACCGACGAGGGACACGGAATTGCCCTTCTTGAGCGTGGTGCGGATGGCGCCGATCGTCGATTCGAGTGCGCGCGTGGCGGCGGCTTTGGAAATGTCGGCGTTCTTTGCGATGTGCTCAATCAGTTCGGTCTTGTTCACGAGGGCCTCGTAGGGAAAGGTTGATCCAGGGTCGTCAGGGCCGTGGCCGAGCCCATGATGGGACGTGCGGCGCAGGGGGAAGGGAGTGATTTCCTGACGTTTTCCGATGTGCCGGCAGCGGACTGCCAGCGACGATTACAACCACTGGTCTACGGGGTGTCAACAAGACGACCGATCAACGCAACCCAGCGGGGAGCGCGATTCTAGGGGTGTTTCGCGCCCCGGCTTCTCAGAGCGCCTCGGCGATCGCGCGCCCCAGGTCGGAGGTCGAAGCCGTGCCGCCGATGTCGCGCGTGCGTGGTGCGCCGCTGCCCGGAGCGAGCACCTTCTCGATCGTCGACAGGATCGCATCGTGCGCCTCCTTGTGGCCCAGGAACTCCAGCATCATCGCGCCGCACCAGATCTGGCCGATCGGGTTGGCGATGCCCTTGCCGGCGATGTCGGGCGCCGAACCGTGGACCGGCTCGAACAGCGAGGGCGTCGTGCGTTCGGGGTTCAGGTTGGCGCTGGGCGCGATGCCGATCGTGCCGGTGCATGCGGGGCCGAGGTCCGAGAGGATGTCGCCGAACAGGTTGCTCGCCACCACCACGTCGAAGAAGTCCGGACGCTGCACGAAATGCGCGGTCAGGATGTCGATGTGGAACTTGTCGAGCGTGATGCCCGGATAGTTCTTCGCCATCTCGACGACGCGCTCGTCCCAGTACGGCATGGTGATCGAGATGCCGTTGGACTTCGTCGCGCTCGTCAGGTGCTTCTTGGGCCGCGACTGGGCGAGCTCGAAGGCGAACTTCAGCACCCGGTCCACGCCCACGCGCGACATCACCGTCTCCTGCACCACGATTTCGCGCGGCGTGCCCTCGTACATGCGTCCGCCGATGCTCGAGTACTCGCCTTCGGTGTTCTCGCGCACGATGTACATGTCGATCTCGCCGGGCTGGCGAGGCGAGCCGTCGCGGCGCACCACGGGCGCGACGATGCCGGGCATCAGGCGCGCCGGGCGCAGGTTGATGTACTGGTCGAATTCGCGGCGGAACAGCAGCAGCGAACCCCACAGCGAGATGTGATCGGGAATCTTCTCGGGCCAGCCGACCGCGCCGAAATAGATCGCGTCGTGGCCGCCGATCTGCGCCTTCCAGTCGTCGGGCATCATTTTTCCGTGCTTCTCGCAGTAGTCCCAGCTGGAGAAGTCGAAATGGTCGAACTGCAGGTCGATGCCGAACTTGCTCGCGGCCGCTTCCATCACCCGGATGCCTTCGGGCATGGTCTCCTTGCCGATGCCGTCTCCGGCGATGACTGCGATTCTTTTCTTGCTCATGAGGGTCCTTGTGGGTGGATGGAAGAGGGAAACGGTTCAGGCCCGGAAGAAGTCCAGCGCCTCGCGCACGACCTCGCCGGGCGCTTCTTCGGGAACGTAATGGCCGCAGTCGACGCTGCGGCCGGAGACGTCGTCGGCACGTTCGCGCCACAGCGACAGCACGTCGAAGCACTTGCCGACCGCGCCGTGCGCGCCCCACAGCACGCGAAGCGGCTGCGCGAGGCGACGGCCCGCGGCGATGTCCTCGCGATCGTGGTCGAGGTCGATCGAGGCGGACGCGCGGTAGTCCTCGCAGATCGCCGTCGAGGTGCCCGCGATGGCCGCGCAGCGCTCGTACTCGGCCAGCGCTTCGGGCGCGAACGGCGCGAGTCCCGCGTGGCGGCCGCCCATGACGCTGCGCACGTAGCGCGCGGGGTCGGCGTCGAGCAGGCTCTCGGGCAACGGCGGCGGCTGGATCAGGAAGAACCAGTGCCAGTAGGCGCGCGCGAAGGCCTCGGTGGTGTTCTCGTACATCGAAAGCGTGGGCGCGATGTCCAGCAGCATCGCCCGCTCGACCTGCGCGGGATAGTCGGCCGCGAGGCGATGCGCAACGCGTGCGCCGCGGTCGTGCGCCAGCACCTGGAAGCGCTCGAAGCCGTGATGCCGCATCGCGGCCAGCGCGTCGAGCGCCATTTCCCGCTTGCTGTAGTTGCGATGCGCGTCGTCGGCGGGTGGGCGGCCCGAATCGCCGTAGCCGCGCAGGTCCATCAGCACGACCGTGAAATGCGCGGCAAGCGCGGGCGCCACGCGATGCCAGATGAGGTGGGTCTGCGGATGACCGTGCAGCAGCAGGAGCGGCCGGCCGTGGCCGCCGATGCGGCCGTGCAGCGTCACGCCGTCGCGCATCACGTCGAAAGGAGCGAAATCG
>JAKONL010000168.1 GCA_022701965.1 Burkholderiaceae bacterium
ACCGATGCGGTCAACGGCTCGCAGCTGTCCGGCAGCAATGCCGCGGTCGCCGCCGCGCTCGGCGGCGGCGCCACCGTCAACGCGGCCACCGGCGCGCCGACCGCGCCCAGCTACAGCGTGGGCGGCGTGGCACGCGGCAACGTCGGCGACGCGCTGGCCGCGACCAACGCGCTGAGCGTGCAGTACACGGCGGACGCCAAGGGCGCGCCGACGGCGGCGGTCGACCTGACCCGGGGCGGCGCGCTCGCGTCCACGGTCGTCTCGGGCGTGGCGCGTGGCGCGCTGGGCACGGCCTCGACCGATGCGGTCAACGGAGCGCAGCTCAACGAGACCAACGACCGCCTCGCGACGCTGGGCGGCGCCGTGGCCAACGGCGCGGCGGGTCCGGTCCAGTATTCGAATCCCGCGACGCCGACGCAATCCTCGAACGGCACGAAGACCAACGACGTGACGCTCGTCGGTGCGGCGCCGGGCGCGGTCGCGATGCACAACGTCGCCGCCGGGCGCACCGCGGCGGGTTCGACCGACGCGGTCAACGGCAGCCAGCTCAACGCCGGCCTGTCGTCGGTCGCGACCGCACTGGGCGGCGGCTCCGCGTTCAATCCGCAGGACGGCAGGATCAGCGCGCCGAGCTACACCGTGGGAGGCACCACCTACAACAACGCGGGCGAGGCGTTCTCCAGCGTGGACCGGGCCATCTCGGCGGGCGGAGGCGTCAAGTACTTCCATACCAATTCGACGCTGGCGGACAGTCGTGCCGGCGGGCTGGATGCGACCGCCGTCGGCGCCAACGCCGACGCCGCGGGCACCAGCGCGGTCGCGCTCGGCAAGAACGCGATCGCCACCACCGAGTCGGCCGTCGCGATCGGCAACGGCTCGGCCGCGTTCGGCGGCCATGCGGTCTCGGTCGGCGCCAGTTCCATTGCGGTCGGCGACGGGGCGACGGCCATCGGCGACCTCAACGGCGCATCCGGCTCCGGTGCGGTGGCGCTCGGCCGGAACAACGCGGCGCAGGGGCTGGGCGCCGTGGCGCTCGGCGACTCGGCGCTGGCCAACGGCGATGCCGCGTTCGCGAGCGGCTCCGGCAGCAAGGCCGAAGGCGCCGGCGCCATCGCCATGGGCAGCGCGGCGCAGGCGGGCGCGGCCGGTGCCGTCGCCGTGGGCTCGAACAGCCGTGCGCTCGCCGAGAACGGCCTCGCGCTCGGCAGGAACAGTGTCGTCTCCGAGAAGAACGGCGTGGCGCTCGGCGCCGGCTCCAGCGCGGAGCGTGGCGCGGTCGTCGGCTACACCGCGTTCGGCGCCGGTGCCGGCCAGGTGTCCACGGGAGAGGTCTCGATCGGCAGCGCTGCCAACGCCCGCCAGCTGACGAACCTCGCGGCCGGCTCCGCCGCGACCGACGCGGTCAACGTCGGCCAGCTCACCGGCGCCGTCAACGGCCTGGGCCGCGCGACGACCGCGGTCCTCGGCGGCAGCTACGACCCCGCGACAGGTACCTACCTGCCGCCGGCCTACACGGTGTCCAACGGAACCCGGCCGGCCACGGTCCAGGGCGCGTTCGACGCGTACAACGCCTCGATCGCGCAGTTGAACAACGGCGGCGCGGGCCCGCTCCAGTATGCGAACGCCGGATCGCCCCTGGTGCGCAACGGCGGCACCCCGACCAACGACATGCTGCTGGTCGGCGCCACCCCGGGCCCGGTCGTGCTGCACAACGTTGGCGGCGGCTCGACGGCGGGCGGATCGACGGATGCGGTCAACGGCGGCCAGTTCAACGCCGGGCTCGCCTCGGTGGCGGCCGGACTCGGCGGCCAGTCCGTCTACGACCCCGCGACCGGCACGGTGACCGCGCCGAGCTACACCGTCGGCGGCCAGACCTACCGCAGCGCCGGGGAGGCGCTGGGCGCGATCGACCGGTCCGTCTCCGGTGGCGCTGGCATCAAGTACTTCCATGCGAGCTCCGACGCCGCCGATGCCCAGGCGAGCGGCCGGGACAGCGTGGCGATCGGGCCGATGGCGATGGCGACGCAGGCGGGCGGCGTGGCGCTCGGCGCCGGCAGCCGGACCGGCACCGCGGCGCCGACCGGCGCGGCCTTCGCGACCGGCGCGGCCGCGCCGGCATCCGAAGTGTCGGTCGGCAGCAGCACGGCGCTGCGGCGCATCACCAACGTCGCGGGTGGAAGCAGCGCGACCGACGCGGTCAACGTCGGGCAGCTCGGCAGCGTGCTCGCCGGCGTGAACACCGCCTTCGGCCAGAACGTCTTCGACCCGCTCACGGGCCTGGCGGTGGCGCCGGCGTTCTCGGTCCAGGGCAAGTCGTACAGCGACCTGACGAGCACCGTCGGCGCGATCGACCGGACCCTGACCGCAGGCAACACCGCATCGGCCAAGCTCGCTGATGCGATCGACCAGGGCACCGTGGGGATCGTCCAGCAGGCCGGCGGGAAGGGATCGGGCGTGATCAGCATCGGCGGCGGCACCGGCGGCAGCGTCGTCAGCATCGCCGGCACGCAGGGCAACCGCGTGCTGACCGGTCTCGCGCCGGGCGTCTCGGGCAGCGACGCCGCCACGATGGCGCAGCTCACGGCCGGCAACCTCGCCGCGGCAAACACCTGGGTCACCGGCAGCCCGTCGGCCTATGCCGCACCGTCGGCCAGCGGCGCCGAAAGCCTCGCGGTCGGCAGCGGCGCCATCAGCACCGGAAAGAATTCGGTGGCGCTCGGCAACGGTTCGTCCGACGGCGGACGCGCGAACGTCGTCTCGGTCGGCACGGTGGGTGGCGAGCGGCAGGTCACCAACGTGGCCGCCGGCACGCAGGACACCGACGCGATCAACGCCGCGCAGTTCCGCAGCCTAGCGGCCACGCTTGGCGGCGGCGCGCAGCTCGCTGCGGACGGCACCGTGAAGGCGCCGAGCTACGCGGTCACAGAGGTGCGGCGCGACGGCACCACCGTGCGCACGACGCAGGCCACGGTCGGCGGCGCGATCGACAGCCTGAGCGGCTCGCTCGGCCAGCTCGGCAGCGCGGTCAACAGCATGGCCAGCGGCGGCAGCACCTACCTGCAGACGAACTCGACCGGCCCCGGCGCGAAGGCGAGCGGCAGCGACAGCCTGGCGGCGGGTTCGGGCTCGACCGCGAGCGGCGAGCGCAGCACCGCCATCGGCACCGGCAGCAGCGCGACCGACCGCAACGCGCTGGCGATCGGCTCGTCGAGCACGGCGACCGGCGTTGCATCGACGGCCGTCGGGTCGAACGCCCAGGCCGGCAACGGCGGCTCGGCCTTCGGCAGCAATGCCACCACCGGCAGCGCGCAGCAGGGCACCGCGCTCGGCAACGGCTCCCGCGTGGCGGCCGACACCGCAGTGGCGCTGGGTGCGGGCAGTCTGGCCGACCGTGCCGGCATGGCCGGCGCGAAGGAGGCGGTCTCGGGCGTGATCGTGAACTCGACCCTGGGCGCACTGTCGCTCGGCAGCCCGGGCAGCGAGCGCCAGATCGTCAACGTGGCCGGCGGCACCCAGGCCACCGACGCGGTGAACCTGCGCCAGCTGCATGCGGCGCAGGCCGGCAGCGCGCAGTACGACCGCAACGCCGACGGCACGGTGAACTACGCGAGCCTGACGCTCGGCAACGCCCAGGCGCCCAACGGCACCGTGGTGTCGAACGTGGCGCCGGGCGTGGCGGGCACCGACGCGGTCAACGTGAACCAGCTCCAGGGCGCGCAGACCGCAAACAACGGCCGTTTCGACGCCATGAATTCCCGCATGGACGGGATGGAGCGCAACGCCTATGCCGGCGTGGCGTCGGCCATGGCGGTGCAGATGCCCGGCGCGTTCGTGCCCGGCAAGGTGGTCATGCGCATGGGCACGGCCGCCTTCAAGGGGCAGGGCGCGATGGGCGTGAGCTTCCGCCGGACATCGGAAGACAGCACCTGGAGCATGACCGGCGGCGTCGGCCTGAGCCGTGCGGGCGCCGCGGCCACGGTCGGCGCGGAATGGGTCTTCAACTGATGAAGCCGATGAACCATCGACCGAGCCGACGCCTGGGGGCGGCCCTGCTGGCCGGCGCGGTTGGCGCGGCCTGCATGCTGTCGACGCCGGCGCAGTCGCAGTCGCAGTCGCAGGCAATGCCCGCCGGCGCGGGCCTGGAGCAGCCGCACACCTCGACCGCCGAGCAGATCCTCGTGGGCACCTGGTTCGGCGAGGCCGTGCTGCCGGGCACGCCGGAGACGCTGCAGCAGTTCCTGGCCACGCGCCGGGCCGACGGCAGCTACACGCTCGAGGTGCGCAACTACCAGGAGGGCCGGATGCGGCAGCGCCTGGTCAACTCGGGCGTCTGGAGCATCTCCAACGGCATCTTCGTGACCCTGACCACCGACATCGAGGGAAAGAAGACCGCGCTGAGCGACCCGTCGTTCACGCAGGTTTTCGCGGTGCGCGGGCTGACGGCGAACGAGTTCCGCTACCAGCACCTGGCATCCGGCCGCGAGATCCGGGTGGTGCGCTCGACGCCCGACTTCCGCTTGCCGGACTGAAGCGGTCAGCGACCCTTCCTGCCGCCGAAGATCCCGCCGAGCACGCCGCGAAGGATCTCCTTGCCCAGGCTGGTGCCGACGGTGCGGACCGCCGACTTGGCCATGGTCTGCGCGAGTCCGTCGTGCCTGCCGCCACGCGGCCCGGTACTGCCGAACAGGATCTCGTTGAGATTGCCCATCAGGCCGCCGCCGGCGGCGCTCGCGCCTGCGCCTGCGGTTCCGGCGGGCGCGGTGCCGGCGGGCGCGGCCGGTGCGGCGTCGGCGCGTGCCTTGAGCTTCTCGTACGCCGATTCGCGATCGACGGTCTTCTCGTAGACACCCGCGACCAGCGACCCCGTCGTCAGTGCCTGGCGCTCGGCGGGCGTGATCGGCCCGAGCCGGCTGGCCGGGGGCAGCACGTAGACGCGCTCGGTGACGCTCGGGCTGCCCTTGGCGTCGAGGAAGCTGACCAGCGCCTCGCCCACGGCCAGGTCGGTGATCGCCGCTTCGAGGTCGAGGCCGGGGTTCGGCCGCATCGTGGTGGCGGTCGCCTTGACGGCCTTCTGGTCGCGCGGCGTGAAGGCGCGCAGGGCATGCTGCACGCG
>JAKONL010000188.1 GCA_022701965.1 Burkholderiaceae bacterium
CGTCGAGCCATGGCGTCTCGCCGCCGAAGCGCTCGGCAACGATCGTGCGTTCCCTGAAGTCGGCGTAGGCCGGCGCCATGACCGCCATCCAGGCGGCGCGCGCCTCGCGGGCGTTCGACGTTCCGGCAAAGCCATCCGGCAGGGGCGGGCAGCCGTCCGCATCGCCGCCTCGCATGTCGAGCTTGTGCGCGAACTCGTGGACCACCACGTTGTAGCCGTCGGCTGCCTCGACCCCGCTGGCCAGCACGTCCTGCCAGCTGAGCATCACCGGCCCGCGGTCCATGGCCTCGCCGGCGATCACTTCGTCGTATTCGTGGACCACGCCAGCCTCGTCGATCGCGCTGCGGCGTGCGACGACCTCGGCGGAATGCATCACGATGCCGACGAAATCGTCGTACCAGTCCAGCCCGCCCGGCAGATGGAGAATCGGCAGGACCGCCTGTGCGGCGACCGCGACCGCGACTTCATCGGTGACGACGAAGCCGTGGGCGCCGTGGAATTCCTTGTCGCGCAGAAAACCCGCCGCGAGGGCCCGCAGCCGTTCCACGTCGGACGCCGGACGGGACGCAAGGAACGGATAGCGCGCCAGCGTCGCCTCCCAGACGGCGTCGGGAATGCGGGGAGCGGCTCTCAAGCCGCGCAGCCATCGAAACATCGTCGTCAGCGAATGTCCACGCGGACGGCGCCTGCGGGCGACAGGCACAGCGCCTGCGCACGGGGCGGATGCGCCGCGGCGTCCCAGTCGCTCAGCACGATGCGTCGCAGCCCGGCTATCGGGGCAGCGTCGTCGTACCGATCCAGCCGGTGTTCGCCGGGCCGGTGCGTATGGCCGTGGACCAGTACGCTGGCGCCGGCCTTGGCGAGCCATGTCCTGGCCGCATCGGCATCGACGTCGGCCCAGACGGACCCCGCCTCGCGCCTGGTGTCCTCGCTGCGCGCGCGCATCGCGCGTCCGACGGCGCGACGCTCGTCGAGCGGGCGTGCCAGGAATGCGTGCTGCCACTGCGGCGCGCGGACCTGGGCACGAAAGAGGATGTAGTCGGTGTCGTCGACACAGAGCTGATCGCCGTGGCTCAGCAGCCACCGTTCGCCGTGCAGCACGAGCACCGTGGGGTCGTCGAGCAACGTGATGCCGCTGCGGGCTGCGAAGGCCTGCCCCAGGAGAAAGTCGCGGTTGCCGTGCATGAAGAAGATCGGCCGACGCTCAGCGGCGCGGCGCAGCAGCTCGGCGCATTGCGCCTCGAAGCCCGGGACCGATGCCGCGTCGTCGCCGACCCAAACCTCGAACAGGTCGCCGAGGATGAAGATGGCATCTGCCGGCGTCGTCTCGAGATAACCACGCCACGCCTCGAACGTCTCGGGTTCCGCGGCCTGCAGGTGCAGGTCGGCGATCAGATCGACCGTGCGCCACGCTGCCGGCGCGACGAGTTCGGCGAATGCCGGATCGCTCGCATCGGCCGTGCCGGTCGCGTGGTCGTTCATCTCGCGCGGTGCGCCGGTTTCACTCGGCCGTGATCGTGGCCTTCTCGATCACGACGTCCTCGACCGGCACATCGCCGTGATGGCCCTTGTTGCCGGTCTTCACGCCCTTGATCTTGTCGACCACGTCGGTGCCCGAGACGACCTTGCCGAACACTGCATAGCCCCAGCCCTGAGCCGACGGCGCGGTGTGGTTGAGGAAGCCGTTGTCGGCGATGTTGATGAAGAACTGCGCGGTCGCCGAATGCGGGGCGCTGGTGCGCGCCATGGCGACGGTGTACTTGTCGTTCTTCAGGCCGTTGTTGGCTTCGTTCTCGATCTCGGCGTCGGTGGGCTTCTGCTTCATGCCCGGCTCGAAACCGCCGCCCTGGACCATGAAGCCCGGGATCACGCGGTGGAACACGGTGTTGTCGTAGTGGCCCTTCCTGACGTAGGCCAGGAAATTCTCGACGGACTTGGGCGCCTTGGCGCGATCGAGTTCGAGGGTGATCGAGCCGTGGTTCTTGATGGTGAGTTCGACCTGGGGATTGCTCATGGAAAGCTCCTTGTTATTTCGCCACGACGGTGGCGGACTGGATGACGACGGGTTCGAGCGGCACGTTCTGCATGCGGCCCTTGTTGCCGGTTTGCACGGCGCGGATCTTGTCGACGACTTCCTTGCCCGAGACGACCTTGCCGAAGACCGTGTAGCCGTGGCCGTCGGGGTTGGGTGCGTCGAGCATCGCGTTGTTCTTGACGTTGATGAAGAACTGCGAGGTGGCCGAATCGGGGTTGCCGGTGCGGGCCATGGCGATGGTGTAGCTGTCGTTCTTCAGGCCGTTGGCGGCTTCGAGCGGGACCGGAGCGCGTGTCGGCTTCTCCTTCATGTCGGCGGTGTAGCCGCCGCCCTGGATCATGAAGCCGTCGATCACGCGATGGAACGTCGTGCCGTCGTAGTGCTTGTCGTTGACGTACTGCAGGAAGTTCGCGACCGTCTTGGGTGCCTTGTCGGGCGACAGCTCGACCACGATGTCGCCGGCCGAGGTCGCCAGCTTGACGCGCGGCGACGTCTGCGCAGCGGCCGTGCCGGCGAATGCGAAGGACATTGCCAGCGCCACGACGGCGCGGCGCGAGAAGGGGAATGAAACGGACATCGGGGACGCTTTCGGTTGCGGGGATGGAAGCCTTGCCGGGTCCGCCTATCGGCGGTTCGCCGCCCGCCGCGTATCGGGAGCCGCGGGCAACGCGGCGTTGCCGGGCGTGGTGAAGATCTGGCGGATCAGGGCGAGCTTCGGAGCCGGTGTCGTGATGCCCGGCGCGAGCTGCTGCGACCGGCTGTACGACTGCGCGGCGAGCCGTGCATAGACGTCGCCGAGATTCTCGTAGGCGGTCGCATAGGAGGGATTGAGCTTGATCGCCGTCTCCAGCGCATCGCGCGCCTGGTCGAACTTGCTCTGCTGCGCATAGAGCGCCGCGAGATTGTTGTAGGGCTCGGGGAGCTCGGGGAAATCCTGTGTGAGCCTGGCGAAGGTCGCCGTGGCCTCGACGTTGTTGCCCTGCTCGGTGAGGATCACGCCGCGCAGGAAACGCATCTGCGGGTCGCGCGGCTTGCCGGCGATGTAGGCATCCGCCTTGGCCAGCGCTTCGGCCGGCCGCCCCTGGCGCAGCAGCTGGTTGACGTCCGTGTAGTCGTCCGCCCAGGCCGGCATCGCGATCGACAGGCACAGCAGGGTCGCCGTACCGAGCCGGCGCACGAGAGCGCGCAACGCGAGGTCGATCGAGGCTGTGGCGAGTCGGGGGAGCGGAGTGGGAACGGCGTGCTGCATGAAGCCTCGGGTGGTGGTCTGGCGCGGGCGGCGATACCGGCATCGATGGCGAGAAGCCCTGCGCGTAACCACCCGGGAAAGGCCCGTCGAGGGCCGTTTATACTTCGTTTCATTGTAGCCGAGGGGTCATGCCCAACCTCTCTGCGGCAGACTCCACTCCCCCGAAAACCCTGTCGATCGCCTGCGGCCGCCGACCGTCCGACGCATGGCCGTCGAACGCGACGGCCCGCCGCGAATCGACGATTCCGAATCCCATGAGCTTGCGCATTTACAACACGCTGACGCGTGCACTGGAGGAGTTCTCCCCGCTGGAACCCGGCCATGTGCGGATGTACGTCTGCGGCATGACCGTCTACGATTTCTGCCACATCGGGCATGCGCGCTCGATGATTGCCTTCGACGTCGTGCAGCGCTGGCTGCGGCAGGGCGGCCTGGCGGTGACCTACGTGCGCAACATCACCGACATCGACGACA
>JAKONL010000210.1 GCA_022701965.1 Burkholderiaceae bacterium
CTGTACAGCAGGCTGTGACGAGGCCGGGCCTCCGGTGGTCCCAAGAGTGGCAAGCGCTACCGCTTTCAGCAAGCCCAGCACTCGCCGGCGATCGAGCGAACCTGGCGAAAGAGCCCTGGTACGCGACGTCTTCGATCCGCCCATCTGCCACCTCCACGACCTTGCGAGGACGCGAAGCCTACCGTTCAGCCCAGTGCGGTGTCCAGCAGCATCATCATGACGAAGCCGATCATCAACCCGCCGGTCGCATGGGACTCGTGGCCCTGGCGGTGGGATTCGGGAATGATCTCGTGACTGATGACGAAGAGCATCGCCCCGGCCGCCAGTGCCAGACCCCAGGGCAGCAGGCTTGCGGAGAGTCCGATCACGAGCACGCCGAAGATGGCGGCGAGCGGCTCCACCAGGCCCGAGAGCACGCCCAGGCCCGACGACGTCAGCCGTCCGTAGCCGACGCTGCGCAGCGCCATGGCGACCACCAGACCCTCGGGAACGTCCTGGATCGAGATGCCGGTCGCCAGCGCGGTGGCGCCGACCGAGTCGGATCCTGCATAGGCGACACCGATCGCCAGGCCTTCGGGCAGGTTGTGCAGCGAAATCGCGAGCACGAAGAGCCAGACGCGCTTCATCGCGCGCGCGGCGGGGCCTTCGAGCCCCTTGACGAAATGCTCGTGCGGCACGAGGCGATCGACCGCGAGCAACACCGAGGCACCGATGAGGATGCCCGCACCGACGATGCCGCCGGCACCCCAGCTGCCGATGCCGCCCGTCTTGGCGGCATTGAGCGCGGGAATCACGAGAGAGAAGGAAGTCGCGGCGAGCATCACCCCGGCGCCGAAGCCGAGCATGCTGTCGTGCGTGCGTTGGGAAAAATTCTGGGAGAGGAGCACCGGCACCGTGCCGAGCGCCGTCGCGAAGGCCGCGAAGAGCCCACCGAGAGCGGCACCCTTCATCCTCTGGTCCCCGGCGGCGATATGCATTGCGGCGTGCCAGCAGAGGAACACGACCGCGGCCAGTGCCACGGCCGCACCGATACGGAAACCCCACGACTGGGACGATGTCGCGTCGAGCTCGATGGGATTCGCGTCCGCGTGGGGTGGAGGTGGCATTTTGAAAAAACCGGTGCCGGCCCGCGCCGGATCACCGGTAGGCTATCAGACGAAGGCCGAGCTCGTGTTGAGCGTACCGTTCACGCCGTTCGGGAAGAAGCCGCCGCGCACGGCGGTGTCCCGTGTCAGGTAGACGATGTTCAACACATCGCCTGGCGTACGGCTGTAGGCGATGCCGTTCTCGTCCAGCGGCACGATGTTCGACGTGTCGGCCGTGCCGGTGATCCCCTGGTCGACGTCGGTGGACGCGTCGAGCGAATCGCGGGCGTTCGATATCGCGTCGGCGCTCGTGCGCAGCGACGGCGTCGCGAGGCCCTTTGAATAAAGCACGGTGCGCACCAGACCCGCGTGATAGGCCTCGGCCGCGAGGATGCCGGCCGCGGCCTCGAGGTAGGTCTTGTTGGTGATCAGCGGTGCCGCACCCTTGTACGCCGTGACACCGACGTCCTCGAAGATGAAGGCGCCGAGCAGGAAGGCCTCGTCGCTCGCATACGGGTCGAACGCCTGGCCTGGCGTGATGAGACCCGCTGCGGCCGCGGCGGCGGAGAACGCACCGTTGGCTCGGGCGCTGACGTCGATGGCCGGCTGGGCGACCGCCGCGCTGCCGAGCGCGGCGCGCAGGAAGCGCACATGGTCGGCTTCGTCCTTGGCGATCTCGCGGGCGTACTGGGCGACGATCGGATCCTTGAAAGGAACCTGGCGGCCACCGGTCACCTGGCCGCGCGTGCCGGTGCCGTTCAGCTGGCTCTCCGGCAAGCCGACGCCGAACACCGCATATTGGTAGAACTGTGCCTCGAGATATTCGAGGTTCAGCGCGAAGTTGAGGATGTCCACGTCGGTCGGTCCCGTGGTGGCCTGGCCGATGGCGTTGTTGCCGCCGCCGCCGCAGGCCGCGAGGATCGCACCGCCGGCCATGCCGGCCGCATAGCCACTGCTCTTCCGAAAGAAGTTGCGGCGTTCCGCACGCTTCTCGTTCTGTCTCTGCAGCATGTCGAGGGTCACAGCATTTCCGAGCATCACATCTCCTAGGCGGGCCACGACGTTTGCGTGTCGCGATTTCCGCGTTTCATGAACCACCGCATCACGACGTAATGCGGGACTGAGTCAGGGACAGGATTCCTGTCACCCGAAACGATTACGGCGACGCTGTTCGTATGGATTCAGCAAAGCCGGTAAATACATGTATCAGCAGCGGGTCGAAGCAGCGCCGTCAGTGCCGTCTGGGGCATTCGGCAGCAGTGCGATCGTTCGGATATGGGATGAGGAAAAGCCACCGCCTCGTCGGTGGGGGGTTTCTCGCGCTGTCGGACAGCGCGTACGCGGAATGAAGTGGTGGGTAGCATCGGAAGATGAAAACCATCGCGCTCTACGTCACCACGGCATTGGCCGAGATC
>JAKONL010000233.1 GCA_022701965.1 Burkholderiaceae bacterium
CGGCTCGGTCACCGTGCACGCCGACGCCCGCCTGTTCGCCGGCCTGTTCGACGGCGACGAGGCCGCCGAGCTGGCGCACAAGGACAGCATGGGCAATGTCGAGAGCATTCCGCCGGGCGACGTCCAGCGCATGAGCGCCGGCCGCGGCGTGATGCACAGCGAGTTCAACCTCAAGGCCGACGAGACCACGCACTTCCTGCAGATCTGGATCCAGCCCAACGTGAAGGGCATCGAGCCCGGCTACGAGCAGAAGAAGTTTCCGGCGGCCGACAAGCGCGGTCACCTTCGCCTGGTCGCCTCGCCGGACGGCAGCGACGGATCGGTCACGGTGCATGCCGACGCACGACTGTTCGCGGGTCTCTTCGACGGTGCCGAGGCGGCGTCGCTGGCGCTCGACCCGAAGCGCAAAAGCTACGTGCACCTGGTGCGCGGCGAACTCGACGTCAACGGCGCGACGCTCAGAACCGGCGACGCCGCGCTGCTGGAGGGCGAATCGCGCCTCGCCCTGAGCGCGGGCACCGACGCCGAAGTGCTGGTGTTCGATCTCGCGGCATGATGTCGGGCCGCTTTCGGGCGGCCTCTCTTTTCTCGTTCTTTCAACTGTTTCTTATTGGAGTGAATTCATGGCTACCGCGACATCCACCGGCATCACCACCACCTCGACTCAGGACGTCGTCGCCCTCGTCGGGCGCATCCTGATCGCCTACCTGTTCATTCCGGCAGGCTTCAGCAAGCTGATGGGATTCGCCGGCACGGTCGGCTACATCACCTCGGCCGGACTGCCGCTGCCGCAGGTCGCCGCCGCCATCGCGATCGTGGTGGAGCTCGGCCTCGGCATCTGCCTGCTGCTGGGCATCAAGACCCGTGTCGTGGCGGTCGTGCTCGCGCTCTTCACGCTGGCGACCGCCGTGTTCTTCCACAAGTACTGGGCCGTGCCGGACGCGATGAAGATGGGCCAGATGATCAATTTCAACAAGAACATCGCCATCGCCGGCGGCCTGCTCGCCTTCGCCGCCTTCGGCCCCGGCCGCCTGAGCGTCGACAAGCGCTGATCCGTTCCATCCATTTTTCTGTAGAGGCTCTTCATGACCGACATCGCAGTCGTCTTCCACTCCGGCTACGGCCATACCCAGCGCGTCGCACAGCTCGTGGCCGAAGGCGCCCAGGCCCAGCTGATCGCCATCGACGCCGACGGCAACCTTCCCGAGGGCGCCTGGGACACATTGGCCGCCGCCGACGCGATCATCTTCGGCACACCGACCTACATGGGCGGCGCGAGCTGGCAGTTCAAGAAGTTCGCCGACGCGTCGTCGAAGGTCTGGTTCGCCCGCGGCTGGCAGGACAAGGTGTTCGGCGGATTCACGAACAGCGCCAGCCTCAACGGCGACAAGCAGGTCACGCTGCAGTTCCTCCACACGCTGGCTTCGCAGCACGGCGGCATCTGGGTCAGCCTGGGCCTGCCGCCGGCCAACAAGAAGGCCGCGACGCGCGAGGACGTCAACAACCTCGGCGGCTCGGTCGGCCTCCTTGTGCAATCGCCTTCGGACGCCAGCGTGCAGGAGATCCCGCAGGGCGATCTCGATACCGCCGTGGCCTACGGCAAGCGCGTCGCCGAGATCGCCGCGAAGTTCGGCAAGTAGCCGGAACGACAGGCGCCGCACCATGAACGATCTCCTCACCCTCACGGGTCACGACAAGGACCTGGGCGGCGGCTTCAAGGTCCGGCGCCTGCTGCCGGCGGCCCGGCGCCGTTCGGTCGGACCCTTCGTCTTCTTCGACCATTTCGGTCCGGCCCAGGAGCGCCCGGGCGAGGAGCACGACGTGCGGCCGCATCCGCACATCGGGCTGTCCACGGTGACCTACCTCTTCGAGGGCGCGATGATGCATCGCGACAGCCTGGGCAGCGTGCAGGAGATCCTGCCCGGCGCGATCAACTGGATGACGGCCGGGCGCGGCATCGTGCATTCGGAACGCAAGCCCGAGCGCCTGAAGTCGGACGAGTACGTGAACCACGGCCTGCAGCTGTGGGCAGCGCTGCCCCGGGCTTTCGAGGAGGTCGAGCCGAGCTTCTCGCACACCGCGAGCAGCGAGATTCCAGAAACGGTGGAGCAGGGCGCTCGCGTGCGCGTGCTGGTCGGCGAAGCCTTCGGCAAGCGCTCGCCGGTGAAGACCCACGCACCGACGATCTACCTGGACATCAGCCTGGAGCCGGGCGCACGCTTCGTGCTGCCGCCGCTCGCGCCCGAGCTGGCCGTCTACACGGTCGACGGCGCCATCGACATCGACGGCATCACTGTCGGCATGCACACGATGACGCTGTTGTCCGAAGGGCTGGGCGCCACGTTCGTCATGCCGATGGATACCGCCGGTAATCGGTCGGTGCGCCTGATGGTGGTCGGTGGCGAGCCGCTCGACGGCCCGCGCTTCATCACCTGGAACTTCGTCTCCAGCCGCAAGGAACGCATCCTGCAGGCCGGCGAGGACTGGCAGGCACAGCGCATGGGACATGTTCCCGGCGAGACGGAATTCATTCCGTTGCCGGGGCCGCCGTTCCGCGTCCAGGACCCGGCGCCGGACACCGGTACCACGCCGGTCTGAGGGCCCATTCGACGTTCGGCTTGCACAGTTGGTTGAGAATGGAAACAATAGTCATTCTCATCTTGCAACTGTCAACCGATCGTCCTGTGAATCGCCTTCCTCCATTTCCCCTCGTCGCTTCCCGCTTTCTTTCTCCTCTCTCCAGGTTATCGCGCGGAATGCTCTGCGCCGGCCTGACGGTCTCCACGGCGGGCGTCGGCGCGCAGACCGCGCAGCGCACGCCATCGGTCGGCAGCCTGGGCGAGGTCGTCGTCACGGGCGAATCCGACGGTCTTCCGGCGCCTTATGCCGGCGGCCAGCTGTCGCGCGGCAGCGGTCTCGGCATGCTCGGCAACACGAGCACGATGGAATCGCCGTTCAGCAGCACCAGCTACACGGCCGAGGTCATCGAGAACCAGCAGTCGCGCACCATCGGCGAGGTGCTGGTCAACGACCCGTCGGTGCGGACCACCACCGCAGCGGGCGGCTTCAGCGAGGACATCCAGGTCCGCGGTTTCGGCATCGCGGGTGGCGACGTCGGTCTCAACGGCCTCTACGGCCTGACCTCCGCCAGCCGCGTGCCGACCGAGATCGTCGAGCGCGTCGACCTGCTCAAGGGCCCCGGCACGCTGATCAACGGCGTGCCGCCGGGCGGCAGCATCGGCGGCAGCGTCAACGTGATGACCAAGCGTGCGGCCGCCGAGCCGCTGACCCGCCTGGGCGTCGGCTATCTGAGCGAGGGCCAGTACGGCACCAGCGTCGACATCGGCCGTCGCTTCGGCGAGAACAAGGAATGGGGCGTGCGCCTCAACGGCGCCTACCGGGACGGCGAAGCCAGCATCGACCGGGGCAAGCAGCAGGTCGGCATCGGCGCGATCGGCCTCGACTACCGCAGCGGCCGCGTGCGCTGGTCGCTCGACGCCTACACCGCGCGCGAGGACATCAGGAATTTCAGGCCGCAGATCGGCTTCCAGCCGACGCTGCTCGCGCTGCCGACGCCGCCCGACAATCGTTCCAACTGGTTTCCCGGCACCCGGCTGGAACTGGAGGACAACGTCGTCGCTTCGCGCGTCGAATTCGACATCAACGACCGCCTGACCGCCTATGCGGGCATAGGCTACCGCGACGGTTCGGCGCGGCAGGTGTTCCCGTCGACGACGACGTCCATGAACGCGCTGGGCAACTTCACCGTGCGCAACGGCTTCTACGACTCCGACAGCAGGACCACCAGCGCGGACATCGGCCTGCGCGGCCGCTTCTCGACCGGCAGCGTGAACCATGCCTGGGTGGTGAGCGCGGCGGACCTGCGGCAGGAAGTGGGCACCGCCTACGTGACGTCGCTGCGGACTTCGCCTTCGAGCATCTACACCCCCTCGGCGCTCCCGGTGATCACCGGCGCGCGCAACGACACGGCGCGCGCGTCCGAAGCGCACAACTACAGCGTCGCCATCGCCGACACGATGTCCTTCGCGCAGGACCGCGTGCTGGTCACGCTCGGCCTGCGCGAGCAGACAGTCGACCTGGACAACTACAGCACCACGACCGGCGCACGCACGACGAGGTACAAGGAAAGCGCGCTGTCGCCGCTCGCGGGCATCGTCTTCAAGCTCGACCCGCGGGTCTCGCTGTTCGGCAACTACACCGAAGGTCTCACGCGCGGCGGCATCGCGCCGACGACCGCGCGCAACGCGGGCGAGGTCTTTCCGCCATTCAAGTCCGAGCAGTTCGAGGCCGGCGTGAAGGTCGACTGGGGCCGCGTCATGACGACCGCCAGCGTCTTCCAGATCGCGCGACCCAACAGCCTCACCGACCCGACCACCAACATCTACAGCTTCGACGGCGAACAGCGCAACCGCGGCCTCGAGCTCGCGGCCTACGGCGAACCGATGCGCGGGCTGCGGCTGATGGGCGGCCTGACGTTCAACGACGCCAAGGTGCAGCGCGCCGCGACGTTCCAGGGCAACGACGCCTACGGCATTCCCGACAAAACGTTCAACGTCGGCGCCGACTGGGACGTGCCCGGCGTGCAGGGCCTGGCGCTGACCGGCCGCGTGATCTACACCGGCTCGATGTATGCCAGCAATGCCAATACGCTCTCGATCCCGAGCTGGACGCGGGTGGACGTCGGCGCGCGTTATCGCACGAAGATCGCCGGGACCACGACCGTGTTGCGCGCCGGCATCGAGAACGTCGGAGACCGCAACGTCTGGCTGGTCAGCGGCAACAACTACCTCACGGTGAGCGCGCCGCGCACCTTCGTGCTCTCGGCCACGTTCGACTTCTGAGCGCCCCGGTCAGCCCATGTTCGGCTGCCCGTTCGCCGCCGTGACGCCGCCGTCCACCGGCAGCATCACGCCGGTCACGAAGCTCGCATCGTCGCTCGCGAGGAAGGCGATGACCGCCGCGACCTCGCTCGGCTCGGCGGGCCGACCGAGCGGAATGCGCTCCTTGAACTTCGCGAGCAGCTCGGGCTTCTGCTGGATGTCCTCGGCCATCGGCGTGCGGGTGAGGCTTGGGCAGACGGCGTTGACGCGTACGCCGTCGGCGCCGTGGTCGAGCGCGAGCGATCGCGTGAGGTTCACGATCGCGCCCTTGGACGCGTTGTAGAAGCCCATGCTCCAGTCGGCACCGATGCCGGAGACCGACGCCGTGTTGACGATGCAGCCGCGGCTCTTCTTCAATTCGGACATTGCCGCCTTCGCGCAATGGAACACACCGTCGACGTTGATGCCCATCACCTTCTTCCAGTCGTCGAACGAGCCCTCGACGGCCTTGCCCATGACCGCCTTGCCGGCATTGGCCACCAGCACGTGCAGCGCGCCGAAGCGCTCGACCGTGGCGTCGACCAGCGCCTGCACCTGATCGAAATCGGACACGTCGGTCTTGCAGACGAGGGTCCGTTCGGCCGGCAGGCCGGCGGCGACCTTGTCGAGCTTGTCCTGCGTGCTGCCGGCCAGGACGACGTTGGCGCCTTCTTCCGAGAAGCGGACGGCCGTGGCCTCGCCGATGCCGGAGCCCGCGCCGGTGACGATGACGGTCTTGCCTGCGAAGCGTTGGAGATTCATG